>DNGH01000286.1 GCA_003486285.1 Actinomycetota bacterium | reverse complement strand
CACGGAAACCGCCACCGTACGCAGCGACGCGCCGGACATGGAAGCGGCGATCGCGCCGGCGCGAGCGTGAGGTCCTCGGTGGCCTGGTGGCAGGTCTGCGGCCTGCCGACATCGCCCGTCGCGACTTCGTGTCTGTGGTCACGGTGCGCAACCAGGTGCAGGCCGTCCTCACCAAGCTCAACGTGCACTCGCAGCTCGAGGCGGTCGCCGCCGTGCGGTGGTCGGGACGGAGCTACGCACCCGAGGGCGAAGAGGCCGGACTCCCCATCGCGGCTTTTGATGCATCTGCATCATGACAGCGCCTTCGGTGTCGTCCAGGGTAGGCCCACGTACTAGATCGGTCCGCACAAACTGACTAGTGCGGGGCAACGTCCGACAAGGAGGAATGCCTGATGATGGGGTATCTGTACCGTCTCTTCACCCGTGATGAAGGGGCGACCATGGTCGAGTACGGCCTGATGGTCGCACTGATCGCGGTCGTGGCCCTGTTGGCGGTCACCGCTCTCGGAGGCAGCGTTCGCGACATCTTCCAGAACGTCGCGGACACGCTGACCCCGTGAGCCTCGGCCGTTGGGTCTTCGGGCGGCTTGGGCCGCCCGAAGACCTGACGGAGGCCACCTATGAAACGCGACGACGGATCCGCACTCGTGGAATTCGCCATTGTGCTGTCCCTGTTGATGCTCATCCTCTTTGGGATCATCGAGTTCGGCAGGGCCTTCAACGCACAGGTGACGCTCACCCACGCCAGCCGTGAAGGCGTGCGGGTGCTGGCCATCACGGGCGACCCGGAGGCAGCGGCCGTCGCCACCCGTGGTGCTGCGGCCTCTCTGGATCCTGCCCTCGTGTCGGTGTCGTCCGGGGTGTGCTCGCCGGGATACCCGACGGAGCTCACCGTCTCCTATCCCTTCTACCTCGACATTCCATTTTTCGGCCAGCGCTCCATGACCCTCTCTAGCTCGGCGGTGATGCGATGCAGTGGATGACACTCGTTCGACGTGACGACCGCGGTGCGGTCGGGATCTTCACGGCCATCGTGGTGGTCGTGCTCTTCGGTTTTCTGGGACTGGCGGTGGATGTCGGCGCCATGTACGACGAGCGCCGCCAGCTGGCCAACGGCGCCGATGCCGCGGTCCTGGCCATCGCCGAGGACTGTGCCCTCGGGGTGATCTCGTGCGACCAGGCGACCGCCAACGTGATCGCGGCCGGATTCGCCTCCGCCAACGCCCGGGATGGGGCCGCCGCCGTCGACTCCGTGACCATCGACCGTGTGGCGCAGACGGTGCGAGTGGTCACCAGCACCCTCACCGACGACGGTGGCCGGCTGTTCGAGCCGTTCTTCGCCGAGGTCATCGGGTACGACGGGACCACGGTGCGGGCTGCTGCGGCGGCCCAGTGGGGCTTCCCGCGCTCGATGCGCGGGGTGCTCCCCCTCATCATCTCCGAGTGCGAGTTCCCCCAGGGGACACCGCTGCCCACTGCGGAGCGGATCCTCTACTTCCACGACGGCAACCCGACGGAGCCATGCAACGCCCAGGCCGGACAGGATTCCGACGGCGACGGCTTCCTCGCCGCCGGCTTCGGCTGGCTGGCCACCGCGAGCGGATGCCAGATCGATCTGGCGACCGGCATGTGGAGGGCGGCAGATCCGGGCGCGTCGCCCACCACCGGATGCTCGGTCGGTGACATCTCGAGCCTGTTGGGGGAGCCGACGCCGCTCCCGATCTTCGACGACCTTGTCGGGGTGGGCGCCGGCGGGGACTACCACATCACCGGCTTCGCCCTCTTCGTGATCACCGGATACAACCTCGGCGGCCAATTCCATCTCAACCGCCCGTGTTCCGGTGACGAAAGGTGTGTGTCCGGCTACTTCACGACGGGCGTCGTCCACGACGGCGAGATCGGCGGGGAGTACCGCGGCATTGTGATCGTGAAGCTCACGGAATAGGAAAGGGCCACCATGCGCAGAGCCATCGGCATTCTCGGGGCGGTCGCAGTGGCCGCCCTCGGCACGCTGCTTCTCGTCGGATACGTTCGCGGCGCCGAAGATCGGGCGCTCGCCGGCGAGGAGCTGGTCGAGGTCCTGGTCGTCGACCGGGAAATCTCTCAGGGCGTGCCGGCAAGCCTCCTCGGAAACTCGGTCCGCCTGGAGCGCGTGCCGCTCAAGGTCGCGGCCGAGGGAAGCGTGTCGGATCTCGCCGTCCTCGAAGACCTGGTGGCCGCCAACGACCTGGTCCCGGGTGAGCAGATCGTGGCGTCCCGCTTCGTGGTCGCCGAGAGCCTGGTGTCCACGGCCCGTATCGAGGCGCCCGCCGACTTCCTCGAAGTCACGGTGGCGGTGTCTCCCGAGCGCGCCCTGGGTGGCCAGCTGGTCCCCGGAGACGTCGTGGCGGTGATCGCCTCGTTCGATCCCTTCGACCTCAACACCTATGAGCCCTCCGATCTCGGCCCGGGTGAGGTCATCGATCCCAGCGAGATCTTCCTGGGAACCACCGGGGAGAACGGCGAAGAGGGCACGTCGGTGCAGTCGCCGAATTCGACCGGCCTGATCCTTCATGACGTGCTCGTCACCGCGGTCCAGGTGGAGCAGCTGCCCCGCGCCGCCGCGGAGGATCTTCCCGCCGATGCTCCGGCGCTGGCCCCCACGGGGAACCTGTTGATCACGCTGGCAGGCCCCGCCGAGGCCATCGAGCGGATCATCTTCACCGCGGAGCACGGCTTCCTCTGGCTGGCCGCCGAGGGGCCCGATGCGCCCGACACCATCACCGACATCGTCACCCGGGCCACGGTGTACAAGCAATGAGGCCGATCCTCCTCGTCGGATCCACCGACGCCATCGTCCGCAGGGTCCAGGGTGCGCTCACCGAGGGCGTGAAGGACCGGTTGCGGCTGTGGACCCAGCCGATCGCGGAGACCGGTGGCATCGACGCCGTGTTGTGGACGCGGCCGGCCGTCGTCGTCCTCGGCCCCGGACTCGTCGACAAGGTCCTGCTCCGCCTGGCCCAGACCATCGACGCCGCCGACACCGACGTCGAGGTGGTGCTGGTCCACAACGGGAGCCTCGACGCCGACGCCGCCCTGGCCGCCGGGGTGCGCGGCCTGCTCACCAAGGCCTCCGACGATGATGCCATCAGGGCCGCCATCGGCCGGGCACTGGTCGCCTCCGAGCGGCACCTGAGCCGCGAGGTCGCGGCGCCGACGACCGGGCCGGCACCGAGTCGGGGGAAGGTCACGACCGTGCTCTCGCCCAAGGGTGGTGCCGGCAAGACGGTGTTGAGCACGAACCTTGCGGTCGGCCTCGCCTCGGTGGCGCCGCGCGGTGTCGTGCTCGTCGACCTCGACCTGCAGTTCGGCGACGTCGCATACGCACTCGGCCTCAAGCCGCGGCACACCATGTATGACGCGGTGACCACGCCGGGCAACCTCGACATCACCACCCTGAAGGTGTTCCTCACCCACCACTCGTCCGACCTCTACGTGCTGTGTGCTCCCGATGAGCCGCACAAGGGGGAGATGGTCGACGTGGAGGCGGTCCAGCAGATCATCAAGCTGCTCGCCTCCGAGTTCGACCACGTCGTGGTCGACACCGCCGCGGGCCTGAGCGAGCACACCCTTGCGGTCCTCGACCTGTCCTCGGACGTGGTCTTCCTGGCGGACATGGACGTCCCCAGCGTGCGCCACCTCAACAAGGTGATCCGCGCCTTCGACCGGCTGGGCATGAAGAAGGCCAGGCGGCACTTCCTGCTCAATCGGGCGGATGCCCGCGTGGGGATGAGCATGCTCCAGGTGGCGACCCAGGCGGGGCTCGCCGTCGACCTGGAGATCCCGCTCTCCAAGCAGGTTCCGGTGACCCTCAACGAGGGAAAGCCGATCATCCTCTCCAACCCCAAGAGCCCGGTATCGCGCAAGATCTGGGAACTGGTCGAGCGGCTCACCGGCGCCCCGACCGTGATCGCCCATCAACCCCTGAAACGGAGTGCCTGATGAAACTGAGTGAGCGTCTCCAGGCCCTCAACGGGGATTACACCTCCGCCGAGGTCACGACGACCGAGGCGGACCCCGAGGTCTTCCGCAGCGGCCCGGACCCATTGGCCGACTTCAAGTCGAAGGCGAAGCAGGCCCTGTACGTCAAGCTCGAGTCGCGCTCCATCGACGCGACGATGGGGGAGGCCGAACTGAAGGCGGCCGTGGTCAACGAGCTCGAGCGGTTCCTCGCCGAGACCGAGATTCCCCTCAGCGCGCCGGAGCGCGAGCGCATCGCCGCGGAGATCAGTGAGGACATCCTCGGGTACGGGCCCATCCAGCGGTTCCTGGAGGATCGTGAGGTCACCGAGGTGATGGTCAACGCGACCAACCCGATCTTCGTGGAGCGCAAGGGGAAGATCGTCAAGACCAACTACCGATTCGCCACGGAGGAGCACCTCCGACAGGTGATCGACCGGATCGTGGCGAGCGTCGGGCGTCGCGTCGACGAGTCCTCGCCGATGGTCGATGCCCGGCTCCCCGACGGTTCCCGGGTGAACGCGATCGTGCCGCCGTTGGCCGTCGATGGCCCGTCGCTCACCATCCGCAAGTTCGCCGCCGACCCGTACCGCGTCGCCGACCTGATCTCGATGAACACCATCACCCCGGCGATGGCCTCGCTCCTCGACAGCTGCGTCAAGGGCAAGTTGAACATCCTGATCTCGGGAGGCACCGGATCCGGGAAGACGACGCTGCTCAACGTCATGTCCGGCTTCGTCCCCGAGGAGGAGCGCATCGTGACGATCGAAGACGCCGTGGAGCTGCAACTGCTTCAGGAGCATGTCGTCCGCCTCGAGAGCCGCCCCTCCAACGTCGAAGGTCGTGGCCAGGTGACCATTCGCGATCTCGTGCGCAACTCGTTGCGCATGCGCCCCGACCGCATCATCGTCGGTGAGGTCCGCGGCGCCGAGGCCCTCGACATGCTCCAGGCGATGAACACGGGCCACGAGGGCTCGATGTCGACTCTGCACGCCAACACGCCGCGCGATGCCCTGTCCCGTCTCGAGACGATGGTGCTCATGGCCGGTCTGGACATCCCGGTCACGGCGATCCGCGAGTACATCTCTTCGGCGCTGAGCGTGATCATCCAGTTGAGCCGCCTCAGCGACGGCTCGCGCCGCATCACCCAGATCACCGAGGTGGTCGGCATGGAAGGCGACATCATCACGATGCAGGACGTGTTCCGCTTCGTGAAGCGCGGCGTCGACGCCAATGGCAAGGTGATCGGCGGGATCGTCGCCACCGGGATCCGTCCCAAGTTCGCCGAGAAGCTGGCCGAGGCCGGTCTTCCGTTGTCCGCCGAGCTGTTCAGCGGGGTCACGGAGAAGGTGGCGTGAGGCGCCTCGCGGCCGCCGCGGCCGCTGCCGCAATCCTCATGGTCGCTTCGGGGGCGATCGCCGGCGGCGGCGTCGAAGTGGTGTCGGTGGACGTGTCCGCCCACCCTGAGGTGTCTGTGGTCGTGGCCGTGCCCGCAACGGTGGTGGCAGCCGCCCCCACCGCCGACGACTTCGCCGTCGTGGTCGACGGGTCACGGGTGGCCGCCGACGTCTATGCGCTGGTACGCGACCCCATGGAGGTCGTGCTCGTGATGGACACCTCGGGGAGCATGGCCGGAGCCCCCATCGAGCAGGCCAAGGCCGCCGCCCTGAAGTTCGCCGAGCAGCTTCCCGACACGGCGCACCTGGCGGTCGTCGGCTTCGGCGACGGCGCGGCGACCCTGGCCCCGATGGGCTCCGCCCGCGAGGAGGTGGCGGCGGCCATCTCCGGCCTGGCGGCGCGCGGGGAGACCGCCCTGTACGACGCGGTAGTCGAGGCGGCCTCGCTGTTCACGGGGTCCGACGCCCGTCGCGTCCTGGTCCTTCTCTCCGACGGCGGGGACACCGTGAGCACGGCCGAACTCGACGACGCGGTCGTGGCAGTCGCCGATGCCGGGGCCGAGTTGCGCGCCGTGGCGCTGGAGACCGCCGAAAGCGCCCCCGGTGCGTTGCAGGTGCTGTCCGCCGGAGAGGTGACGACGGCCTCCGATGCTGCCGCACTCGCCGCCGCCTACGAGACAGTCGCGCTCGAACTCACCGGTCGCTACCGGCTCACCTTTAGCACCAACGCCTCCGGGGTGGTGGCGATCGACATCTTCATCAACGGCCCGGGCGGCGTGCTCTCGGTGTCCCAGCAGGTCGACATCACCACGGGTTCGTCCACCGCGGGGGTGACGCCTGCGGAGCCACCTGCAGGATTTGGCCCGGTCGACAGTCCGGCTCCGGTCACGGTGATCGCGACGGCGGATCGACTCAGCGAGAAGTGGACGCTTCCCGCCGGGATCGCCCTGGTGTTCGCCGGCGCGCTGGTCACCTTGTGGCTCACCATGCGGTCCGGGCGCGAGGACGAGCCGGTCTTCATCCCCGCCGAAGCGCTCGCCACGATCCCGGAGGATCGTCCCGGGTGGCTCAAGCGCGCCGGCAAGAGCGCCCGGCACCTCGGAGACACGGTGGCCCGCCGCAGCCGTGCCGGTGCCATCGATACCGCCCTGGATCGCGCCGGTCTCGCCATCCGCCCCGGCGAATTCGTGGTGGTCGCGGCCACCGGGGTGGTGGTCGGAGTCACCACCGGCCTGGTCCTCGCCGGGCTCCCCGGGGCGGTGCTGTTTGGTGGACTCGCCGCGGTGTTGCCGCGTCTGGTGCTGGGAGGGCTCGCCTCGCGGCGGCGGCGGGCCTTCTCCGACCAACTCGAGGGCACGCTGCAGACGATCGCGGGCAGCCTCCGCGCCGGTTACGGGCTCGTCCAGGCCATCTCCACGGTCGCCACTGAGTCCCCGTCGCCGACATCGGTGGAGTTCAATCGGGTCGTCATGGAGAATCGCCTCGGGCGCTCGCTGGAGGACTCCCTGAAGGCGATGGTGCGCCGGCTCGACGATGAGGACTTCGGCTGGGTGGTGGAGGCGATCGAGATCCAGCGTGAGGTCGGCGGCAATCTCGCCGAGGTTCTCGACACCGTGACCGGAACGATTCGAGACCGCAACATGATTCGCCGCCAGATCCACGCACTGAGTGCCGAGGGGCGGTTGTCGGCGTACATCCTGCTGGGACTTCCCTTCGTGATCGCCGGCTTCATCGCCACCATCAGCCCCGACTATCTCGCCGAGCTCACCGACACCTCCGTCGGCAAGATGATGCTTGCCGGTGCCGGAGTATTGATGTTCTTCGGCGGGCTGTGGATCCGGAAGATCATTCGGGTGGAGTTCTGATGCTCGGCGTCCCCTGGTACGTGGTCGGCGGCGCCGCCCTGGTGGTGGCTGCGTTGCCGATCCTCGGCTGGGCGCTGGGCGGGTCCCGGCGGGCCG
Organism: Actinomycetota bacterium; assembly: GCA_003486285.1. Classification (GTDB taxonomy): domain Bacteria; phylum Actinomycetota; class Acidimicrobiia; order Spongiisociales; family UBA11373; genus UBA11373. The sequence continues at coordinate 724 of DNGH01000286.1, read as the reverse complement.
GGTCCAACGACGCCGCCGCCGCGGTGGCCGCCTACGACGGCCGCAACGTCCAACTCAAGGTGAGCGCCACGGACCGCCTGGTGGTTCCGCTGTTGCGGGGCGTCGGCAGGGGGGTGCGCCGGATCACGCCAGGCGGCTGGGTGGACTCGCTCGACCGCCGCATCCGGCTCGCCGGCTCCCCGGCGACTTGGACCCTGGAGCGAACGCTGGCGATGAAGGTCACGCTCGGACTGCTCGGGGCCCTGGCCGCCTACACCAGCGCCCGGGGGGCGTTGACCACCAAGGTCGCCTTCACCGCGGCGGGATGGTTCCTGGGGTACCTGGCCCCCGACGTCATCCTCTACGGGCGGGGCGCCGACCGCCAGCAACAGATTCTGCGCGAGCTCCCCGACACCCTCGACCAGCTGACGATCAGTGTCGAGGCCGGGCTCGGGTTCGATGCTGCTCTGCAGCGGGTTGCAGCCAGCGGCACGGGGCCCCTTGCCGAAGAACTGACCAGGGTGTTGTCCGAGATCAAGGTCGGCGTGCCGCGGGGCGAGTCGCTGAAGAAGCTCCTTTCCCGCACCAACGTCCCGGAGTTGCGCCATTTCATCCTCGCCCTGCAGCAGGCGGAGCAGTTCGGCCTCCCCGTGGCCAGGGTGCTGCGGATCCAGTCCGTCGAGTTGCGGATGAAGCGCCGGCAGCGTGCCGAAGAGGCGGCGATGAAGATCCCGGTGAAGATCGT
>DNGH01000166.1 GCA_003486285.1 Actinomycetota bacterium | reverse complement strand
CCGGGTTCGTCATCTGGCAGACCATGATGTCCCCAGGGTTCACCTCGTCGAACTCGTCGATGCTCATGACCACCTTGGCGGTGCCCTCGATCACGCCGGGCGATGCCGCCAGACCGGTCACCTGGCCCTTCTCCGCCTTCGCCCTGTTCAGTTTCTCGGGGAAGCCCCACAGGTTGAGGTACGGGAAGGCCAGCTGGCTCTCGGTCGCGGTGCCGATGAAGTCGGCGGGGCGCAGCTTGTAGGACTGCTTCCGCTCTTCGCGGCGCTTCTTGACGATGCTCCGGGCGTCGTAACTCTTGAGGTCGCCGAGCAGATAGCGCAGCTCGTTGTACTTCAAGAAGATCACGTCGTCGGGCTGGTCGAGCGCCCCTTCGGCCACCAGCTTCTTGCCGATGCTGATCAGGACCACCCGCATGTGCTGGTTGGTCCCCTGGTCGATGTAGAAGTGGTGGTCCGGGGTCAGCGGCGCCATCTTCAGGTTGATGTCGTTGGCGGCCTTCATCTTCTCCAGCGCCTCACCCTTGAGACCCTTGAGCATCTCCGCGGAGGCGGCCTTGATGTCGTCGGCCAGGTCCTTCACCGCCTTCGGATAGTTGTAATCCGACTCGATGTAGCCCTTGATCACGTCGAGCACCGGGCCGGCCTCTTCGAAACGGCTCGGGAAGATGAACTCGTGACTCCACACCGCGTGCCAGCCGAATTCCTTCTGGTATGCGGTGACGGCCTCGAGCAGTTTCTTGCCCTCGGCGGTCTTCGTCAGTTCGGCATGGATCTCCATGCCGGTCTTCTTGAAGGCCTCCATGAGGACCTTGCTCTTCTTCGCCGTCTCCTTGATCTTCCACAGGGTCTCGAGGGCGTCCCAGTTGCGGTCCGCCGCCGAGTTCTGCAGCCGGCCGAGCAGCGTCGGATCCACCTTGCCGTGCACTTCCTGCATCACGGCCTGGAGGTTCAGGGTCGCCGACAGCTGGGCGAAGTTGAGCATCCAGTGGATCTTCCAGTGGCGATCGTGGATGTCGATCGCGTCCTCGAGGATCACGGCCCACTCCATGAGCGGGATCTCATCCGCCTTGAAGATCTTCGACTCGAGGTAGTCGAGATTGCGCCGCATCTCGGGGACGAGGCGCTCCCGCCACCAGGTGGCGAAGTTGAGCCCGTACGTGGGCAGGACTGCGCCGAGGTACGCCCCGATCCGCGTCCCGTACTCCGGGTCGAGATTGATCCGTGGGTGGTACGTGCTGCCGTACTCCATCGCCGGGACCTCGAAGTCGTGGTCCTGCGGGATCGCAGTCGTGTACAGGTACCCGTTGACGTTCTTGGCAGTCCAGTCGACCGCAAACGGCGTGCCGAACCGCCGGAACATGTGGTCGCAGCTCAGCCACCATCCGCCGATGTCGAAGTACATCGGGGACAAAGGCTGCGGGCAGTGCAGATCGTCGTAGACCCAGAAGAGCTTCTTCTCGGCCTCGCTCTGCCACTGGACGGGGAACTCCGGTGACCCGAAGAACTCCGCTACGACCTTGCTCGTGTCTGCCATGCGTGCTCCCTTCTTGCCCTATTCGATCGAAACGGCTTGGTGAGCGGGGGCCGTCGCCAGACGGCGTTCGTCGCCCCCTCCCCGTCCCCCGTGACTCGTCCCTGAGTCTCTACCTTGCTCCGATGCCTGGATACCGGCCGCGCGCCATGTGCGATAGAGCCAATCGGCGCATTCGGCCATGGCCACCGCAAAGGCGGCGTCGTTGATGTCCGCATCGACCTCCACGATCTGAATCGCGGGATCGAGCGCGGCCCGCAGCGCCCCGAACAGCGCGGCGTCGGCGTCGGGATCATGAAAGTCGGCGCCCGCCACCGAGAGGGATGAGACCCCGCGCTTGGGGATGAAGACCGCCACCGGTCCCCGCGCCGCATTGAGCTTGCCGGCGAGAATCTCTCCGAGGCGGCCGCACTCCTCCGGTGTGGTCCGCATCAGGGTGATCGCGGGATTGTGCACGTTGAGCCGGCGGCCCCGGTAGCGCTCGGGGACGCTGGCGAGCGGTCCGAAGTTGGCCATGTCCAGGGCGCCGAGCGACACCACCTGGGGGAGGCCGAGGGCTCCGGCCACTTCGAGGCGCTGCGGTCCAGCCGAGAGGTTGCCTCCCACCAACTCGTCGACGAGTTCGGTGGTGGTGACGTCGAGTGCCCCGGTGATCACGCCCTGGTGCATCAGGGCCTCCATCGCCCGGCCGCCGGCGCCATTGGCATGGAAGACCAGGACCTCGTAACCGCGGTCCTCGAGCCAGCGGCGGGCGATGGTCACACCGGTGGAGGTGACCCCGAACATCGTGGCCCCGATGACCGGGGCCTCGGAGTCGACCGGGGCCGTGGAGGCGTAGGACTGCGCCATCGCCGCCACCGCCACCGCGGCGTTGGACAGCACCCGGCGCAGCACCCGATTGAGCCCGGAGATGTCGACCACCGAGTTGACCAGGGTCACGTCACTGGAACCGACAAAGGCGCGGGTGTCGCCCGATGCCATCGTCGACACGATCACCTTGGGGAAGCCGATCGGCAGCGGCTGCATCGCCGCGGCGACGATCGAACTGCCTCCGGACCCGCCCATGCCGATTGCGCCGTGCACCCGGCCCTGCGCCGCCATGGTGCTCAGCAGTGCGCCGGCGCCGCGACCCATGGCGGTCACCGCGGCGCCGCGACCTGCGGTGCGGAGGGAATCAAGATCCTGGCCCGCCGCCGTCGCCACCTCGCTGCTGGTCACGTCGGGGGCAAACCCGGGCTCGCCGATGACCCCGGTGTCGATGACGACGACCTCGCACCCGGCCGCGACCACGCGCTCCTTGAGGAACCGGTACTCGACCGCCTTGGTGTCGAGCGTTCCGATCAGGGCGACCGTGGGCACAGTGACTCCCGTGGCCAGGGCGGGGGGCCAACCGCAGTGGAATCTTCGATAATCGATTAGTGAGCCTACGGGCGGGCTTAGACTGCGTCAAGCCGACTGGCCCGGGTGCGGCCAAGTGCCCCCGGATCGAGGGCCAACGCCTCTGCGAAGGACCTTGCCGCGAGCGGGATGCTCGGCAAATGATCTCCGGCGTCACGAGGTGAGCGACATGGTCAAGAAGCTGAAGTACCTGGTGGGTGGGGAGTGGCGCGACTCGGCCACGACCGAGTGGTACCCGATCACCAACTCGAGCACCGGTGATGTCATCGCCGAGGCCCCGCGCTGCACCGCCGCCGAGGTCGACAGCGCCGTGGCCGCCGCCCATGAGGCGTTCGGCCCGTGGCGGGACACCCCGCTTCCGGAGCGGGTCCAGGTGATGTTCCGCCTCAAGGAGCGCCTCGAAGCCAACGTCCATGACCTCTCGGTGCTGCTTTCCACCGAGATGGGCAAGACCTACGGCGAGGCCCGGGGCGACGTGCTGAAGGCGATCGAGGTGGTCGAGCTGGCGTGCGCCCTCCCGGTGACGATGCAGGGCGACTCCCTGATGAACGTGTCCCGCGGCTTCGACACCGTCACCTACCGCGAGCCGCTCGGCGTGTTCGTCGGCATCGCACCGTGGAACTTCCCGGCGATGATCCCGATGGGTTGGATGACTCCACTCGCCATCACCACCGGCAACACCTTCGTGCTCAAGGCGGCCTCGTTCGTGCCCCAGACCGCGATGCGGATGGCCGAGTTGCTGCTCGACTCGGGCTTGCCGCCAGGAGTGTTCAACCTGGTCACCTGCTCCCGCCACGAGGCGGAGCGGCTGTTGTCCCATCCGGATGTGCGCGGGATCAGCTTCGTCGGGTCCCGGGCGGTGGGAAGGCACGTGTACACCACCGGCACCGCCGCCGGCAAGCGAGTGCAGGCGCTCACCGAGGCCAAGAACCACGCCTTGGTGCTGCGCGATGCGCCGCTCAAGGCGACGGCGCAACGGGTCATCAACTCCGCCTTCGGTTGTGCCGGGGAGCGCTGCATGGCGCTTCCCGTGGTCGTGGTCGAAGAGGTGATCGCGGACGAATTCGTCGCCACGGTCGCCGCGCTGGCCCGCAATCGCAAGATGGGCCCGGCCTGGGATCCGGCCACGGAACTCGG
>DNGH01000208.1 GCA_003486285.1 Actinomycetota bacterium | reverse complement strand
GGCCCCTGTCAGGACTTCACCAGCCTCACAATCCCATTCGTGCTGGCGATCACTCCGTGATACGTGTTCAGATTCCTGTCACAGATTCCGGGTGGTTGTGCGTGTTAGAGGGTGACATACGGCCCAGCCGGGGACGGATGAGGTGGCGATCGATCTGAAGGTTGGAGCGGTGAATCCCACGGGCAAGGCCTTCGCTGAAGAGTTCGAGTCCTTCTACGCCCACAGAGCGGTGTCGATGCACCATCACCGCCGCACTCCCTCCCGCCATCGTCGCCGCACACCGCGACCCGGTAAAGGTCCTACGCGTCCCCTGAGTGGCAACGGCCAACTGGCCCGATTTGTCCGTCTGGCCCTCCAGCGACGGCCTAGGAGGCCCACGTCGGCTGGTAGCTAGGCCGTCGGCTAGTAACTAGGCCAGAGTGGGCATGCCGCCTGTATCTGAAGTTGGAGGGCATCCATCGCAGGGAGGTCGGTGCCCGCCGCCGACGGGGCTATGACGAGTGTTCCACCCTTCGGGGTGTTGGCGTAGACGTTCCACTCACCAGCCTCCAGGAACTCTTCGAGCGAGGGTGGGGATGTGCCATACCCGAGGCCGGCCAGACACTCGTTGACGTTTGACAAACGCCGGTACTCAACCCGGAGCTGTTCTGGAGTGCTCGGCACAGGCATTATCCACCCCCTGCTGACCGCTTCGGCCTTGCAGGCATCCTGAACTTCGGCCGATCGGCCCATTTGATCGTTAGGGGCGTTCGTCCACGCGAGAGGCGGCTGACCTGGTCCTGTGACGATCGTCACGTCGAATCCGAAGGCCTCTCCACAGTATGCCAACCACTCGACGCTCTCAATCGATCTGGGGTCACGCGGATCGCCGTCTGTCATCTGTGGGTAGCTGTCCGCGACGGCGGCAACGTCGAGCAGCAAGCTGCCATCGGGCGTGGTCGAGGTGCTAGCCGCAGACTCGTGGGGCGGCTGAGCCTGAGAGAATCCGGTGCACGCACCAAGAAAGGCTGTGGCGGCGACCACTGCCGCCGCCATAACCCTTCTGTGCTGGTCTAGATCACGCACCTGGCAGACTCGTAGTAGACACCCGTGCCAAACACGTCCCATTGGTAGCTGCTCGAATGCCAGCCCCAATTCACCTGAACGTTGCCGGGGCCAAGGTTCGGGGTCTGACCAATGTTCACGACCTTGTGGATCTGAGACACGGTCGACCTACCGAACGTGTACAGGATACCCCCGCCGAGGCAATCGACTGTACCACTAGCCAGGGCAGGCGCAGCAGTCACGGTTGCCAGCAAGAGGCCCGCTGCGAGGGTGTCCGTCGACCCGGGCGATGAACATGCCGCGGCGATCAGACCAACCCAGACGATCACAAGCGGCACCGGCTTCACAGCCATAGCCTACGGGTGCTGTCAGGAACCCATCGGGACCCCTTTCAGGACTTCACCAAGATCGAGTTTCGCGCCAGGGTCAAGCAGTCCCCGAGGAGACGATGGGGCCACTGCACGGGGCCCGGGGCGGGAGATGGCCGCTAGCCCGGGTCTCGCCGGATGCTGAAGAGGTTCGGCCGTCCTCGGTCAGCCGGAACAGTGACCTTCTTGTGTAGCTCGAGCGCTCCCCCGAACCGAAAGGCCCGATCAATCCTCTCCGGACGCGATTATCTCGAACAACACAACCAAGTCCTGCGGGCAGACCCTCTCAACCACAGGGATCTTCTCCACGGGGAGCACATCGTATGGATGCCAAACTCGGCCGTTCGATTCGACATAGAGGTCCAATGACGGAGGATCTGACACCGGATAGCCCGCCGCTGCCATGCAGTCGTGGGTCCACGTAAGCGCCTCGTACCAGGCTGCAAGTTCCTCGTGACTTGGGGGCAGGAGTGGTCCGACCAGCCCCCTATCGATGGCCGACTTCTCACAGGCAGCGAGCGTCTCTCGATAGAGATCACGCTGTTCGGGGGCGGGCGTGGCCAGCAGGCCTCCGTCGACCAGTTCCACGTCGAAGCCAGCCCCCTTGACACACGTCAGGATATAACCGACGTGTTCCGGGCTGCCATAGGGAACCTGCCCTCCACCGAGGACAATGTCGGAAAATCGGCCCAGGCGAGTGCGGTAGCCGGGATCTGCAGGAAGGTCGGGCAGCACGAGCGAGGTAGCCGAAGGAACCGATGACTGAAGCGTTGAGCCTGACGACCCACCCATGGTGGTCGAGCCGGTCGGTGCCACTGTCGAGGTTGTCACCCCAACTGACGAGCAGGCCGCAGCCGCCGCAGCTAACACCGCCAGAAGCCAGGCCACCCGCCTCACAGCCCAAGCCTACGCCTCGAATCCAGGTAGCCGACGATCCGGTACGGCTCGCGGCCCTTCAGGGCCCCTGTCAGGACTTCGCCAGGATTCCCTTTCGCCTTGATGGCGGTTGCCAGGGTCTCCTGGCCCTGTGAACTCTGAGAGGGTGCGCCTACCGTCCCCATGATGAGGCCGGAGAGGCTTCTGCACCTGTCGCTCAGCTCAGCTCGGACACCGACATCACGGGAGTGACATGAAAGCGATCATCATCGACCGGTACGGCAAACCGGACGTTCTGCGATTCGAGGAGGTCGACAAACCGGTCCCCGACGACCACGAGGTGCTTGTGCGGGTCCGGGCCTCCTCCGTCAACCCCTACGACTGGCATTACCTCACCGGCCTCCCGAAGCTCTTCCGACCAGCGTTCGGGGTCTTCAGGCCCAAATACCGCATCCTCGGTGCCGACCTCGCCGGGCAGGTCGAAGCGATCGGCAAGGACGTGACTCGAGTCCGGCCCGGAGACGAGGTGTACGGTCAGACGACGGCGGGAACCTACGCGGAATACGCCACGGTCGCCGAAGCCGAACTCGCCCCCAAACCGGTCAATCTCACCTTCGAGCAGGCCGCCGCCGTACCGCTCGCCGGATTCACCGCCCTGCAGGCCATCCGCGACCAAGGCAAGGTTCAGCCCGGACAGAAGGTCCTGATCAACGGCGCCTCCGGCGGCGTCGGAACCCTTGCCGTGCAGATCGCCAGATCGTTCGGCGCCGAGGTGACAGGCGTCTGCAGCACCAGCAACGTCGACATGGTCCGATCGATCGGCGCCAACCACGTCATCGACTACACCCGCGACGACTTCACCTCGAGTTCGCAGCTCTACAACCTGGTGCTCGACAACGTGGGGAACCGGTCACTGTCGGAATACCGCAGGATCCTCGAACCCAAAGGCACCTACCTGGCGTGCCACGGGCAACCCGAGAACCGGTGGCTCGGACCCCTCTGGTTCCTTGCCAGGATGTCCGTGCTCTCTCCGTTCGTTGGCCAGAAACTGACCGCCTTCGTGGCGAAGCCAACCACGGAGGATCTGCATGCCCTCACGGAACTCATCGAGGCCGGGACCCTCACGCCGGTCGTGGACCGGGCCTACCCGCTGCGCGAGGTTCCCGACGCATTCCGGTACCTCGAGCGGTGGCACGCCCGGGGCAAGGTCGTCATCACCATCTGAGCCGCCGACCGGGTCACAGCATCGGCTGAATGGAACCGTCGGGCGGTGCACACCGAGTCGCGACATAGGTGTCCCTCGGGACCCCTATCGAAACTTCGCCAGACTCATCTTCTCGCTGCAGTTTCACCACGGACAACGAGACGGGTGTCCACGCTCCGGGGATGCGACCCGGAAGGGGTGATTCTTGAGCAGCAGCCGAGGGCAAAGGTGAGTTGGCTACTTCGACGCTGCCGCCTGAGGCGACTGACCGATCGGCTCAGACCACTTCCACGCGATCCAGATGATTGCCGACAGACACAAGACTTCCACCGTTGCCAGGAAGATGTAGTGAGGGTATGTGACCCCGCCACCCACAACCCACACGACAGTGATCACACCAGCGATGATGTTCGCCCAGCGGCTCGTCCTATAGGCCAACGCCCGGGATAGGAAGATCATCGCGATCGAGATCTCAATCAGTGCTGCGGCCACCAGCATCAGTCCTCGAGTAGCTACGGTTTCAGGGGTGGTTCCCGTCGACCAATCCAAGAAGAACGAGAGGATGTCGGCGAAGGCCATATTGAACATCACGACTATCCATAGCGTCGAGAGCCTTGCCCTGGTATCCATGCCTGGTTCCTTCCCAACAATCGATTCAGCACAAGCTAGGCAGGGCCGGTCGGCCCCAGTAGTGCCGTTGGCCCCATCGATCGATCCGCCGGTGATCGAGGGTGCGGCCCCCTGTGACTTTGAGTTCCCACCGTCACTTGAGAACCTTCTCGAGTGACATTTGCGAGCGCGGGCGTAGGAGACGCCTACGTTGGCGGCCCTTCAGGGCCCCTGTCAGGACTTCGCCGCGACGGGCGTGCCGTTCAGCCTTGATCCGACTCCCTCTATGAGCGCATACTCAGCGAAGATGAAGGAGATGTAGGGCTTGTGACGAGTGTGGGACTTCAGCGACTCGGATCTGTGAGCAGCGAGTCCGGTCCGCTGTTGCTCGTGGACGTGTTCTCCGTGAAGGGCTGGGGCGGTAGCGGAAGCGGGGACTATCAACGGATCTGTGCCTGGTTAGACGACCACCCCAGCGTCCCGGGCTACCAGGTTGATCTGGGTACAGGTCTCGCGTTGGTCTGGGAATTAGGTGGCGCCGGAACCGCTGATGTCTATCGGCGGACTGCACAAGACCTCCTCCTTATCCGAAGCTGGGCCGACGCAGACCTACATGCGTCAGAAGCTGCCGGGCTGCCACCGCTCGACTCGCTTAGCCGTCTCGGCGGATTGACCGTGACCAGCGGCTTTGTTCTGGCCTTCTGGCCGCCAGCTGCCGGCCACGAGATCGACGTGCCGTCCGTTCTGGCTGACGGCGTCCAGGTTGAAGTCAGCGGTGTGTCAGATGCCGGACTAATCGTCGCCCTCTCGGCGGGCCGCTACAGCGCGTATTGGGATGAGGTGTTCTCTGCCACAACCGAAGCGAGGCGTTGCTGGCTTGTGAAGGAGGACGCCCCTATACCGTGACACCGCAGCGGAGTCGACGGGGGCGGCTGATAGCGGTCAACCGGGTTCGAGTTCGCCTACTACGCGTTGGATCGGATCGCTACCCGCGACGTCGTTGCTTTCGTCTACAGCGGACCAGCCCTGGATGCCGCGTGCCCGGAGCGCCCCCCGTGACTCGCAATATCCCTGTGAGCGACCGGCCAACTGAGGCAGTCCCTCAGGGCCCCTGACCTCTC
>DNGH01000234.1 GCA_003486285.1 Actinomycetota bacterium | reverse complement strand
CCGTTACCCGTTACCCGGCACCCGACTAGCTTCCGTCACATCAAGGAGGGGAGCAGGTAGATGGGCAAGAACCCGATCATCCATTGGGAGATCATGGGCGGTGAGGGCAAGGGCGTCGCCGACTTCTACGGCAAGGTCTTCGATTGGGCGCCCCAGGCCTGGGAGGGGATGGAGGGGTACTCCGGGGTCGATGAAGCGCACGGTGGGGTCGGTGGTGCCGTCGGTTCCGGCAGCGCCGAGATGCCCCACTACGTGACGATCTACGTCGGCGTCGACAGCATCGACGAGCACCTCCAGAAGATCACCGCAGCAGGCGGAACCACGGTGACGCCCCGCACCGTGATTCCCGGCGTGGTCGCCTACGCCATGTTCAAGGACCCTGCCGGCAACATGGTCGGGCTCGCCGAGCACGCCACGCCACCCGCGCCATGATCTAACGCGCAAGCTGGAACCGCTCCATCGCCGCGGCCGTCTTAGCAACGACAGGGCCCACTCGGGCCCCCCGATCGAGAAAGGCCCGATGATGCAAAAGCGAACCACCCTCATCGCCGGCCTCGTGCTGATCGCATTGGTAGCGGCCGGAGCCCTGGCCGCCTTTGCCATGTCGACCGACGAGCCGAGCGAGGCGACGGTCTACACGGCTGACGATGACGGCACGTCGATCGTGCTGGAGCCCGGACAGTCGTTCTCGGTGGTGTTGGCCGGGAACGCGACCACGGGATACTCCTGGCAGGTCGAGGGCATCGATGCCGCAATCCTCTCGGCTGCTGAGCCCGTCTATGTGAGCGACTCGGAGCTGATCGGTGCGGGTGGGGAGTACACCTTCACCTTCACCGCCGCTGCTGCGGGTGAAGCCGAACTGCGCCTGGTCTACCTCCGCCCCTGGGAGCAGGCCGAGCCGCTGGACACCTTCACCATGACGGTGACCGTCCCCTAGCCAGCCATGACCCCGATGAGGCCTCCGGTGACCGGAGGCCTCATCGCGCCGGTCCTGCGGCTAGGTTCGCCTCCTCATGCCCGAGTCCCGCCCCTTTGGCTCCTGGCCATCTCCCATCTCCGCCGCCTCCACCACCCGCGCCGCGGTGCGCTTCCTCGACACGATCGAGGTCGATGGCGGTGCCGTGTATTGGGTGGAGGGGCGGCCCACCGAGGGTGGGCGCTCGGTCGTGGTGCGCCGCTCACCCTCCGGAGCCATCGACGACATCGGGCCCGATGACTTCAACGCCCGTACCCGCGTTCACGAGTACGGCGGGGGCGCCTATGGCGTCAGCGACGGGATGGTCTTTGCCACCCGGTTCTCCGACCAGCGCCTGTACCGGATCGATGCCGAGGGCGAGGCCGAACCGATCACCCCCGAGCCGGGCGTCACGGCCGGGGTGCGCTTTGCCGACATGGTGATCCGGAACGACTGGGCGATCGCGGTCCGGGAGACCCACCCTGCGGAGGAAGGCGAGCCGCGCAACGATCTGGTGCGACTCGACCTCACCGGGGCCACACCGCCGCTTCGGATCGCTGCAGGGCACGACTTCTATGCCGTTCCTCGGCTCTCGCCGGATGGCTCCCAGGTCGCCTGGATCACCTGGGACCACCCCGACATGCCGTGGGATGCCACGACCCTGTGGGTGGCCCCCGTGTCCGCAGATGGGGAGGTCGGGGTAGCGCGGAGAATCGCCGGCGGAGGCGACGAATCGATCCTGCAGCCGGAATGGTCGCCGGCGGGCGTGCTCCACTTCGCCTCGGACCGCAGCGGATGGTGGAACCTGCATCGCTGGACCGGAACCGCCGTGGAAGCGGTGCACCACGACACCGCCGAGTACGCCGTGCCCCACTGGGTGTTCGGCAGCGCCCGTTACGCCTTCATGGGCGACGGGCGCATCGTCGCGATCCCCGTCACGCCGACCGGAGATCGGCTGGTGGTGATCGACGACGGGGTGGCCCGCGACATCGCCACACCCTATGTGTCGTTCCATGACCGGATCGCCGTGCTCGGCAACCGGGTCGTGCTCGTGGGCGCCGGTCCCGACCGGCCGACGACCGTCATCGCGGTGGATGTCGACACGGGTGCGATCGAGATCCTCCGCCCCGGTGAGGGCCCCGGCATCGACCCCGCCTACTACAGCCCCCAGGAGTCCGTCGAATTCCCCACACCGGATGGACCCGCCTATGCGCTGTTCTACCCACCCACCAACCCGGACTTCGTCGGGCCACCCGGCGCGGCCCCACCGATCATCGTCGCCATCCACGGGGGACCGTCGTCGTCGGCCACATCGCGGCTGGACCCCGAGATCCTGTTCTGGACCAGCCGCGGCATCGGCATCCTCGACGTCGACTACGGCGGGTCGACCGCCGCCGGGCGCGACTACCGGCGCCGCCTCGACGGGCAGTGGGGTGTGGTCGACGTGCGCGACTGTGCCCTGGCCGCGGCACACCTCGCCGCCGCGGGCAAGGCCGACCCCCGCGGTCTGCTGATCCACGGTGGCAGCGCCGGTGGCTTCACCACGCTTCTCGCCCTCGCCCTCCATGACGACTTCGCCGCGGGCACCTCCTACTTCGGGGTCTCCGACCTCGAGGCGCTGGCCACCGACACCCACAAGTTCGAAAGCCGATACCTCGATCGCCTGGTCGGTCCGTATCCCGAGCGGCGCGATCTCTACGTGGAGCGGTCTCCGATCACCCACGTCGACAGGATTCGGGTCCCGGTGCTGCTCCTCCAGGGTCTCGACGATCTCGTCGTGCCGCCGTCGCAGGCCCGCATGATGCGCGACGCCCTCGCGGCCAACGGAGTGCCGGTCGGCTTTCTCGAGTTCGCCGGCGAGGGCCATGGCTTTCGTTCGGCGGAGGCCCGCATCCGCGCCCTGGAGGCCGAACTCGCCTTCTACGGCAAGGTGCTCGGATTCGAACCGGCGGATCCGCTCCCGCCGGTGCCGGTGCTCGGCTGGTAGACGGCCCGGCGCAACCGCGCCGGGTCTGGCATCCTGCAGACGTCGCCGGGGCCGCGTTGCGAGGGGGCTGGGAGGATGCGACCGTCACACCGTCGTGCGGCGTCGGGACTCCTCGTCGTCACGATCCTGGGCGCCGCCTGCAGCCGGGCCGAAGGAACCGACACCACGGTCCCCGTGGTACCGACCATCGCGGCGACGAGCCAGGTGAGACCGGCCGACTCCTGGATCAGGTCGCAACACCCGGTGTGGCGTGGCCCGGGCTACCAACTGCTGAATGCGGTCCACTTCGGCGGACCCGGGTTGCTGGCCGCAGGAGTCGACTCCTCCGGACCCGATGCCGATGGCGCGCTCTGGGTCTCCAAGGACGGCGAGGTGTGGGATCGCGTCGTGGAGGCCGGGTTCGGCGGACCCGGTGCCCAGGGCTTCCACGATGTCGCCGCGGGCGCCGCCGGGATCGTGGTGGTCGGACTCGATGCGCCCGCGGCCGACATCGATGCCGCCGCCTGGTTCTCCGCCGACGGCCGGGCATGGGAGCGGGTCGGCACCACAGCGTTCCGCCAGGAAGGGCACGAGGAGATCCTCACGGTGGTCGCCACCCCAACCGGGTTCGTTGCGGCGGGGTTCGCCGTCACCGGAGCGGAGGCGGATGCCGCGGTGTGGCTGTCCCCCGATGGCCGTACCTGGAGTCGCGTCGAGGATCCCGCCCTCAGTGATCGCGGTACGCAGCGGATCTACTCGCTGGTGGTGACCCCGCAGGGGCTCATCGCCGGTGGCACCCACTACCACCCGAATCAGTTCGGCCTCTACAACCTCGACGCCCGGATCTGGGTCTCGGCAGATGGGTCGTCCTGGGAGGTGGTCGATGACGCCACCTTCGGAGGCCCGGGATGGCAGTTCATCAACACCGTCGTCGCAGTGCCGAGCGGCCTGGTGGCGGCCGGCGGCGACATCCTGGGCCAACCGGGGTACCACAACGATGCCGCGGTGTGGACTTCCGCGGACGCGCGGACCTGGACCCGGGTGTCCGACTCGGCGCTGGGCGGGGTCGGCGCCCAACACATCTCCTCGGTCGTCCTCGGCCCGGAGGGTCTGATCGCAGTCGGCTACGACACCTCGCCACGGGGGAACCGGATCCCGGCGGTGTGGTCATCGTTCGACGGGGCGCGCTGGGTACGGGTCGTCGACTCCGGCCTCGAAGAACCGGGGCACCGCTGGATGAATGCGGTCGCCGCCGACACCGCGCGTCTGGTGGCGGTGGGAACCGATGGCACGCGGCCGGTCGACGACCCGGCGGTCTGGTGGTTCGGCCCAGCGCTCTAGCGGCGCGGTTACCGGTTACCGGTTACCCGACCCTGGTACCCGGCACCGGGCACCCTCCTACTCCGCGATCGCTCGCAGGTACAGGACCACATTCGCCAGGTCGGCATCGGTGAGCGCGGTATTGCCCCCGCGTGGCGGCATCGACATTCCCGTGGTGTTGAGCGGGTCGGTCTCCGTCCTCCCCACGATGAGGAACTCCAGCACTTCGGCATCGGTGAGCTCGGCGACGAACGTCGACGCGGTCAAGGGCTTGCCCAAGCCCTCGATGCCTACGCCACCGATCCCGTGGCAGGCGATGCAGGTCGAGTTGAAGATCTCCTCGCCACGGGCGGCTCCGGTGAGAGCCGAGGGCGACGACGTGGTCGCACCGGCTGAGGTGGTGGATGTCGCGTCAGTGGGGATCGTGGTAATTCCGGTCGCGGTGGTCGTGGTCGTGCCGTTCGGGAGCTCACCCTCGGCGCGAGGGCTGAAGGGGTCGGAGAGAGCGATGAAGGCGACCAGCACCACGAGGCTCACGCCGACCACGACGAGATAAGGGAGGTTGGCCTGAAGCGAAGAACCTCCGGTCCCGGCGGGCCGGGGGCGGGCTCCCGTCGCGGGGGTGCGGCCCGTGGTCATCACCGCCAAGGTTCGCAGGTTGTGGCCCTAAGACGCGGCACTGTCGGGTCGCGGCGGAGGGTCGATTCCAGTCGGTAGGCTCCGGCGATCGAACCGGGGAGGGCCGGATGCGGAAGGTACGGCCGGTCCATCGGCCGGGAGTGGTGCTGACCGCGGTAGCCCTGCTGGCGGCGTGCGGAGGATCGGCCGGAACGACGACGACCACCGTGACGACCATTGCGCCGGCTACCACAACCACCGGCCCGACCACGACCCGGCCCCCCGCCGTGCTGCCCACCTTTGCCGACGATGCCGACCCGATCGCGCTCGACCCCTCCACCACCGTCGGAGTGCTCGACAACGGCCTCGCCTTCTACATCCGGGAGAACACTGCGCCGGGGGGCCGCGCCCAGTTGCGGCTGGTGGTGAAGGCGGGGTCGGCTCACGAAAGCGACTCCCAGAAGGGGGTGGCGCACTACCTCGAGCACATGATGTTCAACGGCACCGAGTCGTTCCCCTCCAACGAGCTGGTGCAGGTGTTGCAGCGCTTCGGCGCCGAATTCGGGCCCGACATCAACGCCTATACCGCCTACGAGGAGACCGTCTACATGCTCGAGTTGCCCACCGACGATCCCGACACGGTGGCCACAGGATTCGACGTCCTCCTCGAGTGGGCCACCGCGGCGACCCTGGATCCCGCCGAGGTGGAACTCGAGCGCGGCGTGCTCGTCGAGGAGTGGCGGTTGCGCGACCAGGGCTTCTGGGGCCGCTACTTCGCCGCGGTCACCGACCTGCTCCTGGCAGGCACCCCTTATGACGGCCGCCTCCCGCTCGCTGCCCCGGACGATCTGGAGCAGACCACCCCCGAGGCGCTGCAGTCGTTCTACGAGGACTGGTACCGGCCCGACCTGATGGCCGTCGTGGCGGTCGGCGACTTCGAGACCGAGGACATCGAGGCGCTGATCCGGGAACGTTTCGGGGACGTCGCCGGTCCCGCCGCTGCTCCCGCGGTTCCCGACCTGTTCACCAACGCGTTCATCGAACCCGCCTTCATCGTGCTGGCGGACCCCGAGGCCGCGGACGCCTTCGTCGAACTCAACTACCCCGTCCCCGCCATGGGCGGCACCGGAACGGTGGGCGGCCTGCGCAGACGGATCGCCCTCGACGCCGCCTTCGACATGCTCGCCACCCGTCTCCACGAGGACACCCTGCGCGGTGTCACCCCATTCTTCGACCCGAGCCGGGCGGCCAACGAGTTCGTCCGCACCCAGGGCACCGATGGCATCGCCGCTTCGGCACACCCCGAGGACCTCGAAGCCACCGCCGCCACCCTGCTCGCCGAGGTGGAGCGGGTGCGGCGCTTCGGATTCGTCGCCGGCGAGCTGGAACGCGCCATCGGCAACCTGCATTCGTACGTCGAGAGCGAATACGAGCAGCGCACCACCAAGCAGGACAGGGCGTTTGCGGCCGACCTGGTGGAAAGCTTCCTCGGCGACACCCCCGCCGCCGAGGCGCTGGATTGGCGGGATCTGCAACTGCGGCTCATCGACGAGTTGACCCTCGATCAGGTGTGGGCCACCTTCGCCGCCACCGTCGAGTCGACGGAACCGCTCGTGATCGTCGCCGGACCGGAGGCATCCGCCGACGCCATGCCCGACACCGCGGCTCTTGTCGCGATCCATGCCGCCCTGCCCACGCTGGAACTCGAGGCCCGTCCCGACGACACGGTCGAGGTCGAGGCCCTGATGGAGCCGCCGGAGCCGGAGCAGATCGTCGAGCGCTACACGCTCGCCGACACCGTGATCCCGGTGATCGAGTTCGGCAACGGGCTGTGGTTCATCTCGTGGCCCACCGAGATCCACGCCGGGCACGCCGAGTTGATCGCCGCCAGCCCGGGCGGATGGGTGATGCTTGCCGATGCCGACGTGACGGAGGCGAAACTGCTCGGTGAGGTGGTCCTTGCCAGCGGGGTCGCCGAGTTCGACCAGGTGACCCTCGAACGCGCCCTGGTGGGCACCGAGGTGAGCCTGCAGCCCTTCGTCGACGAGGTCTGGGAGGGGTTCAGTGGAAGCGTTGACACCGCCGACCTCGAGATCCTGTTCCAGTTGATCCGTCTCTACATGGACGAGACGCGCTTCGACCCGATCGCGATCCCGATCGTGCAGAACCGGCTCCAGCAGCAGGTGGAGTCACCGGAGACCCTGGTGGACACCGCGCTGGAACTGGCGATCGCCGCCGCCCGGTTCCCCGGTGACCCCCGCTTCTCGCCGCTGCCTTCCGTCGAAGAACTGGCGACGCTCGACCTCGCCCGGGTCGAGGCGGTCTTTGCGGATCGGTTCGGCGACCCCGGCGACTTCGTGTTCGTGCTGGTCGGTGACTTCGATCCCGACGACGCCGAGGTGCTGGCCCGTCGCTACTTGGGGACGATCGAGGGTGGCAGCTTCCGCGAGGACTTCGTCGACGAGCGCCCCGCGGAGCCCGCGGGCATCGTGGCCGAGACGGTCGAGGCGGGCACCGGAGAGCGCGGGGTGCTCACGATGCGCTTCGACACCTCAGGAGCCCTCGACCCCGACCTGCGGGTCCACCTCGACATCCTCGAGGCCGTGATCGAACAGCGTCTCACCGCACACATTCGCGAGGAGCTGTCGGCCTCCTACTCCCCATACGTACTCCTGTATCAGGTCGACGAACCGGTGGCGGGTGTCGAGTTGTCGGTGCGAATCGACGGCGACCCGAACGGCATCGACGAGGTGCGCCAGGCGCTGCTCGCCGATCTCGAGGACCTGACCACCAACGGTCCGACGGTCGACGAGTTCGACATCGCCCGCGAGCAGGTGTTCCGCAACTACGAGTTGATCGACAACCTGCAACTCGCCCGGGCGATGCTGCACGCGGTCTTCTACCCGGACGACCTGGTGACCGAGATCAGGGATCGCTTCGACCGGGTGGAGGCCGCCACCCGCGCCGACATCCGAGAGGTCGCCCAGCGCGTGATCACCCTGGACGAGTACATCGAGATCGCACTGGTGCCGATCGGGTTTGGGGAGTAGGCGCGAAGAGCACCCGGCACCCGGCACCCGGCACCCGGCGCTCTTCGCGCCTCAGCCCCCGCCGAGCCGTCCCGACTCGTCGTCCAGGGCCAACGCATCGATCAGATCGTCGAGGTCGCCCTCGAGGATCTCGGGGAGCCGCTTGATACTGAGCCCGATGCGGTGGTCGGTGACCCGGTTGTCCTTGTAGTTGTAGGTGCGGATCTTCTCCGAGCGCTCCCCCGACCCGACCTGGGCCTTGCGGTCGGCAGCGAGTTCGGCGTGCTGGCGGTCGCTCTCGATCTGAAACAGGCGGGCCCGGAGCACCCGCAACGCCTTGGCCTTGTTCTGCAGCTGCGACTTCTCGTCCTGGCAGGTGACCACCAGGCCGGTGGGCTTGTGGGTGATGCGGACGGCCGAGTCGGTGGTGTTGACCGACTGTCCGCCCGGCCCCGTGGAGCGGAAGACGTCGATCTGCAGGTCGTTGTCGCTGATGTGGACCTCGACTTCTTCGACCTCGGGGAGCACGGCTACGGTGGCCATCGAGGTGTGCACCCGGCCCTGAGACTCGGTCCGGGGCACCCGCTGCACCCGATGCGGCCCCGCCTCGAACTTGAGGCGCGAGTAGGCCCCTTGGCCCTTGACCGCGAAGGTGATCTCCTTGAAGCCGCCGGCCTCCGAGGCGGAGGTGTTCAGCGGCTCGATCTTCCAGCCGTGCGCCTCGGCGTACTTCTGATACATGTGGAACAGATCGCCCGCCCAGATCGCGGCCTCGTCGCCGCCGACCGCGCCGCGGATCTCGACGATCACGTCCTTGTCGTCGTTGGGGTCCTTGGGGACGAGCATCACCCGAAGGCGCTTCTCCAGGCGCTCGGCGGTGGCGAGCCGCTCCTCGGCGATGCCGCGCAGCTCGGCGGCCATGACGGGATCCGACTCGACGGCGACCAGTTCGGCGGCGTCGGAGCCGTCGGCGGCAGCGGCGTTCCACTCCTGATACACCACGACGATGTCGCGCAGCTCGCGATGGCGCCGGGCGACCTCCGTGTAGCGCTCCTGATTGGAGGCGACGGCGGGATCCGCCATCTGCTCCAGGGTCGCCCGATGGGCCGCCACCACCTCCTCGAGGCGGGCGGCCAGTTGCGGATCCATTACTGGCCAACCTCGTATGCCAGTGCCCCGGGGAGCACCGGCCCTCTCGACTTCACCGCTGCGCGCTCCTCGTCGTCGAGTGCCACCAGCAGCGACGCCACGGCGACCTCGACCTGGTCGGCCGATGGCTGCGACGTGGTGAGGCGCTGCAGCCAGATTCCGGGCTTGGAGAAGAACGCCAGCCAGCTGGCGCTGGCGGCCGCCTTGAGCACTTCGTAGGCGATGCCGGCGATCACCGGGATCAAGACGATGCGGCTGGTCACCAGCCAGAAGAGCGAAGGCCGGCCCACCACGGTGAAGACGACGATGGCGATGAGGATCACGATGAGCAGGAAGTTGGTGCCGCAGCGGGGATGGCGCGGGCTGTACTGCTGGATGGCATCGAGGGTCAGCGGGTCCCCCGCCTCATAGGCGTGGATGGTCTTGTGCTCGGCGCCGTGGAACTCGAAGACCCGCTTGATGTCCTTCGATCGGCCGATCGCCCAGATGTAGCCGACGAACAGCAGCACCCGGGCCAGTCCGTCGACCACGTTGAACAGCAGCACCGACTCGCCCAACGCCCTCTCGGCGCCGCGGGCGATGAGGAGGGGGAGCAGCATGAAGAACCCGATGAACACGATCAGCGCCAGCACCATCGCCCCGGCGATGTGGTGCGGCTTCAACTCCTCACCCTCCTCCTCCCCGCCGGCCTTCAGCGCCGACCAGGAGAGGGCACGGAACCCGAGCGAGAGCGACTCGCCGAGCACCATCACCCCGCGGAAGAAGGGGATGCGGGCGAGACGGGACCGCGAGGACAGCCGGGGAAGTGGATCACTCCGGGCCTCGATCACCCCATCGGGACGGCGCACCGCCACCGCCCAGCGGTTGGGGGCGCGCATCATCACGCCTTCGATGACGGCCTGACCCCCGACGGTCGACGCCGGCGGGCTGGTCACGAGTGCCCCGTCCCGTGACGATGGTGATGCTCAGGGCGAGCCAGCGGCGTCATCCGGCGAGGACACACGACGAAGGCGCACTGGACCGTGCGTCGCGGAGGAGGACGCAGCCGGGGGCGCCGGGGGCCGCCGTGAGCGCGCCGAACGTTGCAGGTCGGGGCACCCTATTCCTGCGATCCGGAGGACTCTTCCCCGCGGGTGAATGACGAGCGGCCGTAGCGCTTGCGGAACCGCTCCACCCGGCCGCCGGAGTCCAGCAGGATCTGCTTGCCGGTGTAGAACGGATGGCTGGCGCTGCTGATCTCCACCCGGGCCAAGGGGTAGGTCTTCCCGTCCTCCCAGACGATGGTCTCGCTGGTGCGGACCGTGGAACGCGTCAGAAACTTGAAATCGGAAGAGGTGTCCTGGAACACCACTTCGCGGTAGTTGGGGTGGATGCCTTCCTTCACTTCTTTACTCCTCGGGGGTGGGAATCCTAGACGCCGTCACTCAGTTGCCCGTCTTGGCGACGTCGGCGAGGAATTCCGCATTCGACTTGGTGCTCTTCAGGCGATCGATGAGCAACTCCAACCCCGCCGACGACTCGGGCAGAGCGAGCAGCACCCGACGCAGCTTCCACACCTGGGTCAGTTCGTGCGGCGTGAACAGCAGCTCCTCCTTGCGGGTGCCCGAC
>DNGH01000314.1 GCA_003486285.1 Actinomycetota bacterium | reverse complement strand
GGAGGCGGCGATGCCCATCAGGACCGCGCCGCGGTAATGGCTCTGGCGGGTCTCCGACCCGCCAGTCACCCTCCAGTCACCTGTCTCCAGCCCGGACGGGGGCATCGACTCGCCTTTTCCGGCACCACAAGCATTCCACAGAAGGGAGTCCCCAGGAGCCTTCCCTCACGCCAACGCGGCGGCGAGCGGCGCCGCCAAATCCCCCTTCTTCCCCACCGCGATGTCCCCCAAACCCAGCCAGCGGGCCATTTCCCCGAGCTCGATCGCCAGCTCGCGGGCCACGCGTTTCGGATCGTGGCCGTCCTCCAGGAACGCACCGGGCACCTGGAGCACCCCCGCCTTGCGATCCGCCTTGATGTCGACCCGGGCAACCAGCCGGTCCCCGAGGAGGAAGGGGAACACGTAGTACCCGTAGTTGCGCTTGGGCGCCGGTACGTAGATCTCCACCCGGTAGTGGAAGTCGTAAAGCCGCTCGGTGTGCTCCCGGAACCACACGATCGGATCGAACGGGTTGAGCAGGGCGCGGGCCTCTACAGAGCGGGGGAAACGCGTTCCGGGGTGCATGAACAGCGGTTCATCCCAGCCGGCGACCTCGACCGGGACCAGGGCTCCCTCCTTGGCCAGGGCAGCCACCAGGCGACGCCCCTCGGTGATCGGAAGCCGGAAGTAGTCGACCAGTCCCTTGGCGCTGCCCACCCCCATCCGCTCGGCGGAGCGCAGCAGCAGCGTGCGATAGGCCTCCTCGGCGGGAACGGTCGGTGCCTCGCGGTGCACCGCCGGGATCACGCGCTCGGCGATGTCGTAGTACCGGGTGAAGTTGCGCCGCTCGGCCACGGCCAGGTCGCCACACTCGAAGAGCCACTCGAGCACGTGCTTGCCGTCGGCCCATCCCCACCAAGGTCCTCTGCGCTCCCCCGGCTCCTCGAGGTCGCTCACGGTGAGCGGGCCGCGCTCGGCCACCTGGCGCTGCACCGACTCGATGTAACCCGGGGCCTCTTTGCGGAGCCGGTGGATCGAATGCCAGCCGTGCTGCTTCTGGTGCTCCATGCGGTGCTTCCACAGCGGCCAATCGGCGATAGGCACGAAGGACGCCATATGGGCCCAGTACTCGAAGATCTCGCGCTGGCGCAGGGCGCGCCACAACAGGTCGGGGTCGTACGGCCCGATGCGGGAGAAGATCGTGAGTTGGTGGGCGCGCTCCACGACGTTCACCGAGTCGATCTGCAGCACGGCCATGGTGTCGATCGCCTTGCGCACGTGCCGCATGCCGGCGGTGGCGGGACGGGGCGCGGCCAGACCCTGGGCGGCGATGTGGGCCCGGCGCACCTGGGCGAGGGTGAGGCGTCTCACTCCCCGGTGAACCGCGGCGGCCGCTTTTCGAAGAAGGCGGCCAACGCCTCGGCGAAGTCCTTGGTGCGGAACATCGGGAGCAGCTGCAGCAGAGCGCGGTGGACGTGGTCGGTGTACGAATCGCTGCGTCCCGCTCGCATCAGCCGCTTCGCCGCCTGCACCGCCTGCGGTGGCATCGCTGCGATCTGCGCCGCCATCTCCGCGGCCCGCCGTTGGGTCGCCGGGGGGTCATCGGCCAACTCCGATACCACCCCGGCGGCGAGGGCCTGCTTGGCGGTCATGTCCTCCCCGAGGAAGTAGAACCGGGCTGCCTGCTCCCACCCCACCAGACGCGGCAGGAGCCAGGTGTCACCGCTCTCCGGGAGCAGGTTGCGCTTCGTGGCGGGGACCAGCCGGGCGGTGCGGGACATGACCCTGATGTCTGCATTGATCGCCATCCCCACTGCATAGCCCGCGGCAGCGCCGTTCACCGCAGCGATCACCGGGACGTCGAGCTGCTGCAGGATGATCGCCGGGGAACGCTCCGCCTCGAAGGTGAAGGCGATCCGGTCGAGCCGCTCCATCTGCCCGGCCGCCTCGATCAGGTCGAGCCCCGCGGAGAAGGCATCGCCCGAACCGGTGAGCACTATGCAGCGCACCTCGGGATTCGCCGCTGCAGCAACCAGGGTGGCGCCGAGCACGTCGAACATCGCGACGGTGAAGGCGTTCTTCCGCTCGGGGCGGTTCATCGTGACGGTGGCGATGTGATCGGCCACCTCGAGCAGGATGTCGGTCACACCAACTCCGGAACGGGAATGGGTCGGTAGCCTACCTCCATGGTTCGGGCGATCCTGTCCCCCTTTCTCACTCTGGTGGCGATCGCGAGCCTGGGCCTCTCCACCCTGATCCTCGGCTCCTATCTGATCGTGCTGCTCCGGATCTTCCCGCGGACCCGTCAGGTGACCCCGGCGATGCGCCTCTGGGCGCGGCTGTTCCTGCTCACCACGGCGACCCGGGTGACCGTGGAAGGACTGGAGCGCCTCGACCCCCGGGCCTCATACGTCTTCACTGGCAACCACATCTCCAACATCGACATCCCGGCGATGGTCGGGCGCCTCCCCGTGTCGGTCCGCTTCCTCGCCAAGAAGGAGCTGTTCGCCGTGCCCGTGCTCGGCAGGGCGATGCGGGCGATCCACATCGTGGAGACCGATCGCAAGGCCGGACCGATGGCTCACAAGGAGATCAACGAGCAGGTGAGCCGCGTGATCGCCGAGGGCCTGTCGCTGGTGATCTACCCCGAGGGCACCCGCTCCCGGAATGCGGAGCTGATGCCCTTCAAGAAGGGGGCCTTTCGCATCGCCATCGACAACGGGATGCCCGTGGTCCCGGTGACCATCAGCGGCAGCGACCGGGTCTGGAAGCCGGGGAGCAAGCTGATACGCGGCGGCCGGGTCCGGCTGGTGATCCACGAGCCGATCGCGACCACCGGAATGACCCAGCCGGACATCGGGGACTTGCGCGACCGGGTACGAGCGGTGGTGGAGGAGAGCTACCTGGCGCTGCGGAGTTGAGAGTTGAGAGTTGAGAGTTGAGAATTAGGACTCTGAACTCTGAACTCTGAACTCTGGACTCT
>DNGH01000315.1 GCA_003486285.1 Actinomycetota bacterium | reverse complement strand
CGGCCTCGTCGAAGTCGGCCGCGGGGAGCACCCGGTTGGCCACCACGGCCCCGAGAGGAATGCTCCCGGTGCGGGCGATGTCGACCGCGAAGCCTGCAGCCTCGATGACGGGCAGATCTTCCGGGGTGGCGACCACGATCGCCGCGCTGTGACGGGGATCCCGCAGCGTCGCCTCCATCCAACGCGCCTGATCGCGCACCGCCCCGGTGGGTACCAGGCCGGCGATGGTGGCCGGAGCCCCGAGATACGACAGCACCTGTCCGGTCGGAGGCGCATCGGCCACCACCACATCCCAGCGGCTCCGGGTCGACTCGAAGATGACCTTTCCGATCATCACCGTGTCGCGCACCCCGGGCACGGTCTCGGCCATGGCGGCGAACATGCGGCTCACCGCAGGCAGCCGCGGCACGCGGATCCGCAGCCGCAGGTATTGGTCGAGCGCCGCTCCCGGATCGACCCTGGCGACGGCGACGTCACCGATGCGCTCGGGAAGTGGTCCCGGAGGGGCGGCGCGCAGGTGGCGCGCCAGTCCGGCGCCATCGTCCATGGCCAGGGCAAGCACCCGCAGGCCGCGGCGCCCCGCGGCAAGGGCCAGGGAGGCGGCCACGGCGCTCTTGCCGGTACCGCCCTTACCTGTGACCAGCAGCAGCCGTCGCTCCAGCACGGCTGCGAGCGTAGGACGCGACGCGCCTAGCCTGGTGCGAAGCCGCCTGGGAGAGGGACATGGCCGAGTTCGACATCGACGCCTTCCGTCACCGGTTCCGGGATCGCGCCGCGGCCGTCAAGGAGCGCGGGGTGCCGCCGCTCGAAGGCGAGGCGCGTCGCCGTTTCCTGGAGTCGGCGCAGTTCGACTTCATCGACTATTCGCTGGTGGCCGATGCCGAGGTGGCGATCGAGGGTGATCACCTGGTGCTGCGGCTGCCCCTCGCCAAGAAGCCGGACTAGCCCTCGGGTTCGCGGATGCCGGCGGCGGCGCGGCGGGCCGCCGCCTTGCGCTCGCCGTCCAGCCGTCCCAGGCCGGACTCGGAGTGGTCGACGAATTGCATCGCATCGGCGATGAGGTGATGCCCGGCCTGCTCCCGGATCAAGCGGTGCATCTCCTGGCAGACCCGGCGATATCCGGGATGGCCTCCGGCGGCGGTGCGCAACTCGATGAGGTGCATCGCCTCGCGGGCATTGAGCTGGAGCACGAACCGGATCCGGTATGCCAGCGGCACCGCGTACTGCGCGATCTCGGGGCCGAACGATGCGGCGAGGCGAGCGGCCAGGGCGGCGGCACCGTGCATGGCTTCGCCCCAGCGGCCGCCTTCGCCGAGGTCTTCGATCGCGGCGGGGATCACGAAACCGTGGTGCGTGCCAAGGCGTTGCCAGTCGATGGTGAGGAGGCGGTGACGCTGCAGGTCGCGGAAGATGCCGTAGTCACAGAGGATGTCGAAGCGGTAGCCGACCCGTTCGAAGGCGCGGCCCGGCTTGTGACGCCGGTTGCGGCGATCGCCGACGTACGCCCCGATCAACCGTTCCCGGTCGGCTGCGGGGAGGCGGCGCACCGTCTCGAGGAGCGTGTCATCCGGAAGATCGGTGGAGGCGTAGAGGCTCGCCGCGGCGATCTTGGCCTCGGCATCGGGATCCCACTCCACGAGGGTGACTTCGGGTCGCTCCGGGATCGGGGAGGCGTGATCCGCACCGAGTCGATGCATCGTGGCGGCGGTTTCCTCGAGGTAGCGCGACCAGTCACCGCCGCGATCGGGGGCGTCCACCCGCCGCAGGAAGGCCGGGGCGACCTTGCGCAGCTCCGTCAGCATCAGGTCGGAGTAGGCGCGCACCTCGGCAAGGGGGTGGGCGCGCATCCGCAGCAGGAGCATCTCGTAGGCCTGGCCGGATCCATGGATGCCGACATTGGAGATGGTGGCGGCGGGCAGCAGGCCGCGCAGGTCGTCACAGACTCGCGCCCGGATCGTGCTCCGATAGACGAAGTTGGAGTCGGTCTCGGACTTGGGGAACAGGGACTCGTAGTACGCGCCGAGCCGGCGGGTCAGGCCCTGGTAGGTCTGGAACAGACCGTCGAGCGTGGCGCAGAACTCCGCCTCGAGCGATCCGCCGCGCACCTCCGGTGGGACCATGTAGCGGAACCGGCCTCCGAGCGGCTCGTCGTAGAACATGTAGCGGGTGCTCTGCTCGAGATAGGACGCCAAGCGGCCCCACTCCAGGACCTTGGTGAGCACGTTCGACGCCTGCTCGCAGGCGAGGTGCATCGCGCCCAATTGGGCGACGGAGTCGTCGCCGTACTGGGTGAACACCTTGTTGTAGAGGTCCTCGGCGCGGGCCAGGCGCACGGTCTCGTCGTCGGGGGGCAGGGCAGAGGCGATGGCGTCGATCCCGACCTCGGGTGCCGCCGAGAACTCGTCGAGGAAGAGACGGCGCAGCGACTTCGGGCTGCGGCTGTACCGGGCGAAGAGGGCGCCCTTGACCACCTCGGGCAGGTTCACCAGGGCGAACACCGGCCCCGTCGTGTTGGTGAAGAACCGGCCCAGCAGAGCCGACTCGGATGCCGTGAACGGCTCCCGGTAGTAGCTCTCTGGGGTCATCTCACAACACTGTGATTCACCGTACGGCGACGCTACCGAAAGCGCCCGCCACGGGCAACCGCGCCAGATCGCTTAGGGTGCGCCCGTGAACTGGATTCGCGTCCTCGTCGTGGTGATCGGAGTGGCGCTGGTCGCCATCGCCGTGCTCCCGCTCATCGTCCTCCTCGACCTGGCGGGTGGCGGCGACGGCTTCGGGGTGTGCACCGGTGGCCTGGGGGGATGCCGCACCTCTTACTTCGATGGCCCGGAGCTGCTGGGTGTGCTCGGACTGGTCGGCTTCGTGCTCGTCGTCGCCCTGCGGGCCGCACTGCAGGCCCAGGCCGCCGAGGAGCGCCGTCGGGAGGACAAGACCTTCGGGCCCTCAGTGGGCGGCAGAGATCGCCTCGGCGGCCGGTAGGTCGTCCTCTGGCCCGGTGCCGGCCAGCACGATGTAGATCCCGGCGAGGATCAGGGCACCCCCGGTGGCTCCCCGCCAGCCGAGGCGTTCCCCGAGCACGACCGCACCGGTGAGCGCGGCGAACGCCGGCTCCAGCGAGAGGATCAGCGCGGTGCGGGAGGGGCCGAGGATGGTCTGGCTCCACACCTGGAGAAGAAAGGCACCGGCGCTCACCACCACCCCGGTGCCGACCACGGCGAGCAGGGAGCCCGAGCCGGGGACCGCAAAGTCTTCGAACAGTGCCGACACACCGAGGCCGAGGATGGCGGTCACCGCCAGCTGCACCCCCGTGAAGGCGATCACCGGCAGCCGGTGGGCGACCCGCGACAGATAGAGGATGTGCCCGGCGTAGGCGACCGCCCCGCCGATCGTCCAGACGTCACCGCCACGGAGACGGAATCCCTCGGTGATCGTGAGGGCCGCCAGCCCGGAAAAGGCCACGGCGGCTCCGAACGCCACCAGGGCGTGGGGACGGCGCCGGGCGAAGGCGGCGGCGAGCAGCGGCGTCAGGACCACGTAGAGGCCGGTGACGAGACCCGAGTTGGAGGCCGTGGTCTCGACTAGACCGCGCGTCTGGAGGGCGTATCCGGCAAACAGCAGCAGGCCCGCCCGGATTCCGATGACGACGGTCTTGCGCTGGCGCGGGGGAGAGATCGCCAGCAGCACCGCGGCGCCGAC
>DNGH01000316.1 GCA_003486285.1 Actinomycetota bacterium | reverse complement strand
GGGCTCTGGGTGGACTACGACCTGATGACCAACATCCCCGGGCTCTATGCCATCGGAGAGGCCAACTTCTCCGACCACGGGGCCAATCGGCTCGGCGCCAGCGCCCTGATGCAGGGCCTCGCCGACGGGTACTTCATCCTGCCCAACACGATCGCGGGCTTCCTCGCCGGGAGCCTGGGCAAGAAGCCGGTGCCCACGAGCCATCCCGCCTTTGCCGAGGTGGAGCAGGACGTCCGGGATCGCACCAACCGCCTGCTGGCCGCCAAGGGCTCGCGAACGGTCGACTGGTTCCACCGTGAGCTCGGCAAGATCGTGTGGAACGAGTGCGGCATGGCCCGCAGCGCCGAGGGGTTGCGCCGGGCGCTGGCGGACATCCCTGCCCTGGAGCAGGAGTTCCACCGCGATGTCCGCATCCTGGGGAGTGGTGACGATGTCAACCAGGCGCTGGAGCGCGCCGGGCGGGTCGCCGACTTCTTCGAGCTGGCCGCGCTGATGTGCCGTGACGCCCTCGACCGCGAGGAGTCCTGCGGTGGCCACTTCCGGGTCGAGCATCAGACCGAGGACGGCGAGGCCGAGCGCAACGACGCCGACTACGCCTACGTCGCCGCCTGGGACTACAACGGCCCCGGCACCGAGCCCACGCTGGTCAAGGAGCCGCTGGTGTTCGAGAACGTCGAGTTGAAGACGAGGAGCTACCAGTAATGGACCTGACGCTGCGGGTATGGAGGCAGGCAGGGCCGGATCGTCCCGGCGCGTTCGAGGAGTACCGGGCCCGGGACATCAGCAGCGACGCCTCGTTCCTCGAGATGCTCGACGTGGTCAATGAGCGGCTCACCCTGGAAGGCCGGGAGCCGATCACCTTCGACCACGACTGTCGCGAGGGAATCTGCGGCACCTGCGGAATCATGATCAACGGCAAGCCGCATGGCGGCCAGCCGGGAACGGCGACGTGCCAGCTGCACATGCGCAAGTTCTCCGACGGCGATCTGATCGTGGTCGAGCCCTGGCGCGCCGCCGGGTTCCCCGTGGTCAAGGATCTGATGGTGAACCGCTCCGCGCTGGATCGGATCATCCAAGCGGGGGGATATATCGGCGTCGACACCGGCAGCGCCCCGGAGGCCAACCTGATCCCGGTGCCGAAGGCCGTGGCGGAACGGGCCATGGACGCCGCCGCCTGCATCGGATGCGGCGCCTGCGTCGCCGCCTGCCCCAACAACGCCGCGCAGTTGTTCACCGCCGCCAAGGTGGCGCACCTCAATCTGCTCCCCCAGGGCCAGCCCGAGCGCTGGGACCGGGTCGAGGCGATGGTGGAGACGATGGAGCATTACTTCGGCTCCTGCACCAACTACGGGGAGTGCGAGGCAGCCTGCCCCAAGTCGATTTCCATCGATTTCATCGCCCTGCTCAACCAGGACTACGTCCGGGCCATGCGCAAGAACCGGGCGATGGTGTCGCGGGGCTAGCCAGTCTCCAGTCCCCAGTCTCCAGTCGCCAGTCGCCAGTCCCCAGCCCGGTCTCCAGTCCCCAGTCCCGAGTCCCCGTCCCCTGACGGGTGACGGGTGGCCTCCGACTCTCAATTCGCGCGCTGCGCGCGAGAGTTTTCGCGCTTCTGGGGTTAGAAACCTCTGTTTCACAACAAATTGCACTTGCGCTGCGCGCGGTCCGCGCGCAATAATGACATCCGTGTAGTTTGGGGAGGGTCATGCTGGAAGATCTGAGAGAGACACTGGAGGGGGTTGGAGACCTGTCCTGGCAGGACGGGGCCAACTGCACGGGTGCCAACGCCGACCTGTTCTTCCCGGAGCGCGGAGCCTCCACCCGGGCGGCCAAGGCGATCTGCCGCGAATGCGGGGTCCGGGCCGCCTGCCTCGAGTTCGCCATCACCACTGGTGAGAAGTTCGGGATCTGGGGCGGCATGTCCGAACGGGAACGCCGCCGGGTGCGCCGCGAGCGCCAGGTGGCCGCGGTGCGCAAGGTTTCCTGAGTCTCCAGTCCCCAGTCTCCAGTCCCCAGCACCGTCCCCAGTCTCCGGTCTCCAGTCCCCAGCCCTGACCGCTCGCCTGATACCTGACACCTGATACCTGACACCTGGCACCTGGTATCTGGCATCTGGCTCTCCCGTACAATCGCCCAACCCTTGAGCAGGAGTGACCCGTGCCCATCGTGATCGCCGTCGTTGTCGCAGTCGTGGTGCTCGGCGCGATCGTCTTCTTTGCGAGCCGCCGCTCCAAGGGTGATGCCCCTGTCGCCCCCAAAGGCACGGTGTCCGAGGAGTCTGGCCGGCTGCGTCCGGTCGTCGCCGAGTTCCACGTGATAAGCGGTGCCGCCCGGGTGCACTTCGAGGTCCCGTTGCCCCCGACCGGGGCGGACCAGGTCCTCTCCGAACTGTTGGGACGCGAAGCCGTCGAAGTGGTGCGGGAGAAGCGCCACACCCTGCCGCTGGGCGACCTGGAGCGGGTGGTGGCATTGGGCCGGCGCGGTTCGGAGTGGGTCGAGGTCGCCACGATCGGCCTGGAGACTCCCGGGGAGCTGCCCCCGCCGATGCTTCCGGAACTGATCCCACACTCCCTGCATCGCGAGTTCGATCCCTTTGCCGGCCTCATGGACCTGCCCGCGGCCGCCCCTCAGGCCCCGGCTCGGGTGTCGGGGGAGCGACTCGAGGGCTTGACCCTGCGCCTCCCCGCCCAGGCCCAGGCGGCGCTGCGGGCCTTGGGCATCGACCCGGCACACGCAGACGGTCCGTCCACGGTGCTGGCCCTGATGCGAGCTGCGGGCTACCAGGTGTCCGAGACGACACCGGGCTCATACCGGGCAGATCGCGCCGGACAGGCCACCTTCGTCCGAGTGGTGGGCCACCGTCCCGGGGAATACCCCGAGTTGGACGAGGCCGAGATCCGCAGGTTCGTCATCGACTTCGGCTCGTCGGGGTGTTCCCGTGGGGTGCTGCTCTCCGAGAAGTGGGCGCCCTTCGAGATCCACGAGCGCGAGCGGCGTGACTCCCGGGTCCGGTTCGTCACCCGGGAGCGCCTGCAGGCGTTTGCCGACGCCCTCACTCTCGGCTGAGCCCACCGCCAGTGGGGCCGATGTCGGCAGATCGACCTCCGGTTCCGCCACGCGCCCATCTACGATCCCGCCAACCGTCGAAAGGTCTTCAGTGGCTGCCACCATCGGGGCTCCGGCACCCGCCTTCGAACTGCGTGACACCGAGGGGAAAATGGTCTCGCTGGAATCGCTCAAGGGTCGCAAGAGCCTGATCGTCTTCATCCCCTTCCCCTTCACCGGGACCTGCGAAGGCGAACTGTGCGCCATCCGCGACCGGCTGGCGGATCTGAACGAGTTGGACGCCAACGTCGTCGCGATCAGCTGCGACACGATGTTCTCCAACGCCGAATGGTCCAAGAAGAACGGGTTCGGCTTCCCGGTGCTGTCCGACTTCTGGCCGCACGGTGTGGTGACCGATGCCTACGGCACCTTCGACCCCAAGGTCGGTGCCGCCAACCGCTCCACCTTCGTGCTCGATGAGAACGGCATCGTCCGCGACATCATCGCCACCGAGAGCCGCAAGTTCGCCCGTGAGGTCGAGCACTACGTCGAGGCGCTGAAGAAGATCGGCTGA
>DNGH01000220.1 GCA_003486285.1 Actinomycetota bacterium | reverse complement strand
TGCTCGATCCAGCAGGAGTGGATCCGCCTCGGCACCGCCGGATGGCCCGACCCCACCTACGGCGCCAACAACAAGCCGGTCCGTGGTTTGGGTGTGGACATGCCGGCCTTTGGCACGCAACTCTCCGCCGATCAGATCGCGGCCGTCGCCCTGTACGAGCGGGTCGCCTTCGGCGGCCAGGATCTCGAAGCGGCCAAAGCCGATTGCGTGGGGACCGGGGGGGAGACGGCGACCGAGACGACGGTCCCGGCGGGCTGAGAAGAAGTCATCAGTCGTCAGTCATCAGTCACCAGCCAGAAAAGTCTCCAGTCGGAGCGGACGCCAGATGCCAGATGCCAGATGCCAGATGCCTAGTCCGGACTCTGGACCTGACACCTGACACCTGATACCTGATACCTGAAACCTATCTGTCTGCCACCCGGCACCCGGCACCCGGCACCCGGCTCCCGCCCGGTCACCGCTTGACGACTCGCGCGACCGCGGCGATCGCCTTTTCGATCTCCTCCGCGCTCACTCCCAGGTGCGTGACCATGCGAATGCGTCCCGCCACCGGCGAGCAGCGGACGCCTTCCTTGGTCAGGGCGGCGACGAAGGCGGCGGGGTCGGTGCCTGCGGGCGGGGTGAAGAAGACCATGTTGCTCTCGGGAGCGATCACCTCGAGGCCGAGGGCGGTGAGTCCCTGGCCGAGACGAGCGGCGTTGGCATTGTCCTCGGCGAGCCGACCCAGGTTGTGGTCCAACCCGTAGAGGGCGCCGGCGGCGAGGATCCCGGACTGGCGCATCGCCCCGCCGAACAGGTACTTGAAGCGGTTGGCTCGTTCGATGAAGTCCCTGGATCCGGCGATGGCCGCCCCGCCGGGGCCCCCCAATCCCTTGGAGAAGTCGACCCAGATCGCGTCCACGGGGCTCGACCACTGTTCCACCCCGATCCCGGTGGCCGCCACCGCATTGAACACCCGGGCGCCATCGGTGAACACCGCGGCGCCGCGCTGGTGGGCCAGGTCGGCCACGGCGCGGTACTGCTGGAGGGGCCAGACCGTGCCGCCGGCGAAGTTGTGGGTCTGCTCCAACGCCACGAGCGCGGTCCGGGACTGATAGAGATTGCCGGCGTTCAGCACCGCCCCGAGCTGCTCCGGGGTGAAGTGGCCCTTGGCGGTGACGAGTGGTTCGAAGAAGATCCCGGACAGCGCCGCCGATCCGCCGCCCTCGGCGCGCATCACATGGGCTCGGGACTCGCAGACGACGGCGTCGCCGGGCCGGGTGAAGGCCGCGATCGCCACCTTGTTGCACATCGAGCCGGAGGGGAGGAAGAGTGCCCCCTCCTTGCCGAGGAGCCCCGCCACCCGCTCTTCGAGGCGCCGGGTGGTGGGGTCCTCGCCGAGTTGCTCGTCGCCGACCTCGGCGGCCGCCATGGCGGCGCGCATCCCGTCGGTGGGAAGGGTGTGGGTGTCGGAGAAGAGGTCGATCATTGGGCGCGACGCTAGTCCTGGGTTCGAGAGGTGGGGGACGAGCGCAGGTACCAGGTACCAGGTATCAGGTTCCAGATTCAAGAGGTCGGTTGGCCGTGTCTTGCTGATACCTGACGCCTGAGACCTGATACCTCTCCCCCGTTTCGTTACCTCTCAGTCGTTCTCTACCCTCCCGCGCCATGAACCCCGACGTTCTCGTCGTCGGTGGCGGGCCGGGAGGTTCTGCCGCCGCCCACTGGCTGGCCCGCGACGGGCACTCCGTGATGCTGGTGGAGAAGAAGGAGTACCCCCGGGAGAAGACCTGTGGCGACGGCCTGACCCCGCGCTCCATCCATCAGCTGTCGGAGATGGGGTTCGACTTCGGCGTGGCCGACTTCCACCGCGTCACCGGCTTGCGCTCCTATGCCGGCGAGTTGTGCCTCGAGATGGAATGGCCGGAGCATCCGGTGTATCCCAACTGGGGCGGGGTGATCCGCCGCGCCGCCCTCGATGCCCAGGTCTCGATCCTCGCCGAGAAGCAAGGTGTCCTGGTGCGCCAGCACACCGAGGCCAAGCCCGTGCTCGAGGCGGGCCGCATCGCCGCGGTCGAACTGGTCTCCCACGGCGAGAAGGAAGTGATCCATCCCCGGTTCGTGGTCGTCGCCGACGGATCGCTTTCCCGATTCGGCCGCGCCCTCGGTGCGGTGCGCGACAAGCGTCGCCCCTACGGCCTGGCCGCCCGGGCCTACTTCAAGAGCCCGATGTCCACCGACGGGCTCATGGAGAGCCAACTCAACCTCCACGACGCCGCGGGACATACCGTCCCCGGGTACGGGTGGGTGTTCCCCATGGGCGACGGGACGATCAACATCGGAGTCGGGGTGCTCTCCACGTTCCACCGCTGGAAGGAGCTCAACACCACCACCCTCATGGAGGCGATGGTGGTGTCCGCCCCACCGCACTGGGAAGTCACTGCGGAGAGCCAGTTGGACGAGTCACGCGGCGGCAAACTGCCGATGTCCTTCTCCGTCGGACCCCTGGTGGGGCGCAACTGGGTGCTGGTCGGTGACGCCGCCGGCGCCATCAACCCGTTCAACGGCGAGGGCATCGCCTATGCCTATGAGACGGGACGGATCGCCGCCCGCCACGTCGGCGCCGCCATCGGATCCGACGACCCTGCCCGGCTCTGGGGATACCACGACGAGATCCATGACACCTACGACAGCTACTACCGCGTGGCCCGCGCCTTCGTGCGCGCCATCGGCCGCCCCGGGGTGATGACGGTGCTCACCCGCACCGGGTTGCGCAACCGCACCCTCATGGAGTGGACGCTGCGGGTGATGTCGAATCTGATGCGCGAGGACGAACGCCACCTCGCCGAGACCGCATACGGGATGATCGAAACGATCGTCAGGGCCGGCCCGGAGCCGTGATCGCGCCTCAGACCGTGATCACGCCTCGCCGCCGGCGGATGAGCTGTTCCTGGCCCTACGCCACCAGGTCCTGAACGTAGGCCGCCACGGCGATGCCCACGAAGTAGTACCCGGTGTCGATGCCCCACACGGTGAGCGACTTCTTCAGGTACACCACCGAGGCGTAGAAGGCCGCTCCGATGACGAAGAACGACAGGACAAACGATGAGACGATCAGCGTCTCGAGCGTGGCTTCGTTCTGGAATGCCACGTGTAACGCCGGGATGAAGTAGGCGATCCCGATGTTGATCGCAAAGGTCTGCACGAAACCCTTGATCAGCACCGCGGGTTCCGGGGCGCCACCCCCACCGCCGCTGATTCCGTGGGCTGCGGTCCACTTCTTGCCGAACAGCGGTCCGTACCAGAGCCAGCCGACGATGAACATGGCCACGGTCCCCACCAGGATCGCCAGCCACTCGAGGTCGCCCAGGCTGTCGAAGAAGTCGCTGAACGTCATGCCCCACTCCTCGGGTCGGATTGGGAGAAGCTAGCCCAAAGACGAGTCTCCAGTCCCAGTCCCCAGTCCCCAGTAAGAGGGGTGCCGGGTGCCGGGTGGTCGGAGCGACGGTCTAGGCGGCTTTGGCTGGTGACTGGTGACTGGTGACTGGTGACTCCTTGGTCCGCCCTAATCTCCTGGGGTCCGCGATCCCATGGAGCCATGTCTCTTACCGACTACCTCCCCATCGCCCTCATGTTCGGGATCGTCGTCGCCTTTGCCGTGGTCTCGTTGGTGTTGTCGCGCCTGATCACGCCGAACCACCCGACGCCGGAGAAGCTCGAACCGTATGAGTGCGGGATCGTGCCGCTGCAGGAGCCGGTGCAGCGTTTCCCGGTGAAGTTCTACATGGTGGCGATGCTCTTCGTGATCTTCGACATCGAGATCGTGTTCCTGTTCGCCTGGGCGGTGCGGTTCCACAGCCTCGGCTGGTACGGGATGGCTGCGGTCGGGGTGTTCACCCTGCTGCTCATCGAGACCCTGGTGTACGTGTGGAAGCGGGGCGCCCTCGACTGGAACGTGGCGCATCGCCGCCGCCGCATGATCGCCGAACAGGATCTGCGGGAGGCCGCCTGATGGCGTCTCCGGCGGGGCCGCCGAACATCCTCACCGTCTCGTTCAACAAGGCGGTGGCGTGGGCCCGGACCCGGTCGATGTGGCCGGCCTCGTTCGGCCTCGCCTGCTGCGCCATCGAGATGATGGCCACCGGCGCCGCCCACAACGACCTCTCCCGGTTCGGCATGGAGGTGTTCCGGGCCTCGCCGCGCCAGGCCGACCTGATGATCGTGGCGGGCCGGGTGTCACAGAAGATGGCCCCGGTGCTGCGCCAGGTCTACGACCAGATGGCCGAGCCGAAGTGGGTCATCTCGATGGGGGCGTGCGCCTCGACCGGCGGCATGTTCAACAACTACGCCCTGGTGCAGGGCGTGGATCAGGTGGTCCCGGTCGACGTCTACGTTCCCGGATGCCCCCCCGGGCCGCAGTCGCTGATGCACGGCATCCTCACGCTGCAGGAGCAGATCAAGGCGAAGGCGAGGTCGGGACGATGAGCCGCGTCGAGGCCATCGCCGCCGCGGCTCCCGACGCCGTCGTCGAGGACTCGCTCGGCCAGGCGGTGGTGCGCGTGCCGCGCCGGTCGCTCGCCACCGCCGCCGCTGCCGCCCGCGATGCCGGGTTCACCATGTTTCTCGACCTCTGCGGCGTCGACTACCTGACCCGGGACCCCCGCTTCGAGGTGGTGGTGCACCTGCTCGCCATGGATCCGCCAGAGCGGGTCCGCCTTCTCGCCGGTGTTCCCGGTGACGATCCCACGGTTCCGAGCATCACCGGGGTGTTCGCCGGGGCCGACTTCTACGAGCGTGAGGCCTTCGATCTCTTCGGGATCGAGTTCAGCGGTCATCCCGACCTGACCCGCCTCCTCCTTCCCGACGAGTGGCAAGGGCATCCGCTGCGCAAGGACTCGCCGGTGGGATCGGTTCCCGTTCAGTTCAAGGCGGCCTTGGACCGGACCCACGAAGCGTCGGTGGGGACGCCTGCGGGCCAACCAGGCGCTCTCGGTGATCCGGAGCCGGTGACATGAGCAAACCTCCCGAGGTCGTCACCGGCGATCTCGAGGCTCCGGCCAACACCCAGGAGGGGAAGGCGGCCACCTCGGCACCTGCGGAGTCGTTGCGCCGCACCGTGCACGAGGTGTGGCTTAGCGGCACCGAGGCGACGGATGAGATGCGCCGCTTCACCGACGAAGGCGCCCAGGAGATGCTCCCCGACGAGTCGGAGGCGGTCCTCGCCGGCCAGCGAGGCACCGTCGTCGTCGACGACTACCTGCCGGGGAGAGAATCACCCGAGGACGAGATCCAGATCATCAACATGGGACCGCAGCATCCCGCCACCCACGGGGTGCTGCGCCTCCACCTCGAGCTCGACGGCGAGACGATTCGCCGGGTGAAGCCGATCATCGGGTACCTCCACACCGGGATGGAGAAGACCGCCGAGGCCCTGTCCTTCATGCAGGGCCCGACCAACGTCACCCGGATGGACTACCTCTCGCCGCTGCACAACGAGTTGTGCTTCTCGCTCGCCACCGAGCGGCTGCTCGGGGTCGATGTGCCGGAGCGGGCGAGTGCGATCCGGGTGATGATGACCGAACTCAACCGGGTCGCCAGCCACCTGTTGTGGAGCGCCACCACCGGACTCGACATCGGGGCACTGTCGATGATGATCTACGGCTGGCGCGAGCGCGAGCTCGTGCTCGCCTTCTTCGAGAAGACCACCGGCCTGCGGATGAACCACAACTACATCCGCCCCGGCGGCGTCGCCGCCGATCTCCCCGACGGGTGGGAGGAGGACGTCGACGGGATCGTCTCCGGCGTGCTCGCCGGCCTGCGCGACTACGAGGACCTGCTGCTCGACAACCCGATCTTCCTGGAGCGCACCAAGGGCGTCGGGGTGCTGGCCAGGGAGGAGATCCACGCCTACGGCGTCACCGGGCCGCTCGCCCGGGCCTCCGGCGTCGCCTACGACGTGCGCAAGGCGTTCCCGTACTCGGGGATCGAGCAGTACGACTTCGACGTCCCGGTGTTCGACGGCGGCGACGTCTACGACCGGTTCCTGGTGCGCTTCGAGGAGATCCGCCAGTCGCTGCGGATCGTCCAGCAGGTCAAGGCCACGATGCCCCGGGGGGACTACCGCACCGAGGACCGCAAGGTCACCCCGCCGCCGCGGGCCCGCATCGACCAGTCGATGGAGGCCCTGATCCACCACTTCAAGATCTTCACCGAGGGTTTCAAGGTGCCGGCCGGGGAGACCTATCAGGCGGTCGAGTCGGCCCGGGGGGAGTTGGGGATGTACCTGGTGTCGAGCGGCGGCGCCAAGCCGTGGCGGCTCCACGTGCGCGGCCCATCGTTCGCCCACGTCCAGGCGTTGCCGGTGATGCTGACCGACTCTCTGATCGCCGACACCATCGCGGCCCTGGCCTCGGCCGACCCGGTGATGGGGGATGTGGATCGATGAGTCAGGCATCAGGTATCAGGTGTCAGGTGTCAGCCGGAGGGGGGCTGCCCGCTCTTATCACTCCCCCCTTGTGGGGGAGTCGACGGAG
>DNGH01000113.1 GCA_003486285.1 Actinomycetota bacterium | reverse complement strand
GCAAGAAGGACATCATCATCACCGCCGGGGGCAAGAACGTCGCCCCCAATGACATCGAGGCGGGGATCAAGGACGATCCGCTGGTGTCCGAGGCGGTGCTGATCGGCGACCGGCGCAAGTACCTCACGGCCCTGGTCACGCTCGACCCCGAGGCGGCGGCCGCCTTTGCGGACCAGCACAAGCTGACCGGGGCGTTGCACCAGTCCCCGGAGGTCCGCCGCCAGATCCAGTCGACGATCGACGGGGTGAACAAGCGCGTCGGCCAGGTGGCACAGGTGAAGAAGTTCACCATCCTTCCCCGGGAGCTCTCGATCGAGGACGGCGAGCTGACCGGCACCCTGAAGGTGAAGCGCAACCGGGTGACCGAGCACTTCGCCGCGGAGATCGAGGCGCTCTACTCCGGGGACTGAGTCTTCGGCGCGCAGACCGCTCAGGCCCCGGGCTTTGCCACCATCGCCCAGACCACCGCGAGCAGGATCGCCTGGTCGACGATCGCCACTCGGCTGATCAAACCCAGGATGTCGTCGGCCGGCTCACCGCTCTCCAGCCTGGCGAGCAGCGCCTTGCCCTTCGGGGCGAAGAAGGCGCCGCCGATCCCGCCTGAGATCAGGATCCCCACCAGTCCGATCACGATCCAGGTGTCGCCAAAGGCGAAGGCGGGACGCTCCACCACCATCCAGATCCCGAACAGCAGGACCGCGACGGTGGCCGCGCCGAACATCCGATCGCTGAGCGCCTTCATGTCCCTGGCCAAGCCGAGGCGATGGGCATGATCGGCGCGTCGTACCCGCCACACCAGGACGGTCTGCAGGATGCCTCCACCCAGCCAGACGATGGCGGCGAGCACGTGGAGGAACTTCAGTGTGTCGAAAAGTGTCATCTCGGCTCCTCCTCAGAGACCCGGCTTGGCGACCATGGCCCACACGACCACGATCAGGATGACCACGAGGATCCGCGCGACGATCGAGACCCGGGCGATCACGGCGCCGGCCTCGGGTTCCCGGCCGGACTCCAGGAGTCGGACCACCTTGCGGGACCGCGGCACCAGGAATGCGGCCGCCGTGACGAAGGCGATGAACAGGCCGGCGGTCCCGATGATGATCCAGGCCTGGTCGTAGTCGAAGGCCGCCACCTCCTCGACCATGAGCGAGCCGAACAGGTAGGCGATCAGGGCGGCGGGGAGGAAGATCCACTGGGAGACGAAGCGCATGTCGCGGGCGAATCCGAGGCGGTGACCCGGATCGGCGGACTTGAGGCGCCACGCCAGGATCTGCGCAGTGATCGAGCCACCCACCCAGACGATGGCGGCCACTACGTGGATAAACCCGTACAGCTCGGGCTGGCTCATCTTCCTCCCTATCTGACCGACCGGAGAAGATAGCGCTGTCGGCGGAGGGTCCGCGCATCGGTACAGGACTCCTTCCGGGAGTCCGAAGTGAAGGTCAGCCTCGGTCCCGCGGCCGACCATGGCGCGGTGACTGCCGAGACGTGGAGCTACTTCCGCGTCCGTCAGGCCAACGCCTGATCACCGGCCGGCGCCGAGGATGCGGCCTTCAGGCCGGCCGGGGCGCTGCCAGCCTTCCTAGGGCGTCGTAGGCGGCGTACTTGTAGGCCTCGCTGCGAGTCGGGATGTTGAATGTCGTGTCGATGAAACGATCGATCGTCTCCCCGGCATGGATCACTGCCTGGCCGATGTGGATCAACTCGGCGGCCTCCTCACCGACGATGTGCACTCCGAGCA
Organism: Actinomycetota bacterium; assembly: GCA_003486285.1. Classification (GTDB taxonomy): domain Bacteria; phylum Actinomycetota; class Acidimicrobiia; order Spongiisociales; family UBA11373; genus UBA11373. Next base: position 2,946 of record DNGH01000113.1, on the reverse strand, counting down.
GCCGCCGATCGTCGCGACGCAACACCAGCTTGATCAGGCCATAGGTGGTGCCGGCGATGCGACTGCGCGGGTTATCGGCGAATGCATAGGTGCCGACGGAGTGGTCGATGCCGGCGGCGGTTGCCTGCTCTTCGGTCAGGCCGACGCCGCCGACTTCGGGAATCGAATAGATCCCAAAGGGCGGCAGCTGGTCCACCGACTCCTTGAACGGGATGTCGAAGGCGTGGCACGCCGCCACCCGGCCCTGTTCCGCGGACACGGAGGCGAGCGCCGGGGGACCGATGACGTCCCCGGCCGCAAAGACCCAGGGCACGGTGGTGCGGTACTCGGCATCGACCTGGATGCGTCCGCGATCGTCGAGTTGCACTCCGGCCTCGGCGAGGCCGATTCCATCGGTGTTGCCCTTGCGTCCCGCCACGAACAGCACCTTGTCCGGGTGCTTGACCTCGCCGCCCACCGTCACCTCCAGGCCGGCCGCACCGCGCCGGATCCCGGCCGGGGGTGACCCGAGCATGACCCTGATCCCGGAGTCGGCGAAGCAGTCGGCCAGGGTCCGCGAGATCTCCCCGTCGAGGAACGGGAGCAGACGATCCGCCATGTCGACCAGTGTGACCTCGACCCCGAGCGCTCCGAAGATCGAGGCGTACTCGCACCCCACCGGTCCCCCGCCCACGACGACGATGCTCCCGGGAATGCGATCCAGGACGAGGATCGAGTCGGAATCTTCCACGTCGGGGTCGTCGAAGGGGACACCGGGCGGATGGAACGGGTGAGAGCCCGTGGCGATCAGCACCACGTCGCCGCGGTGCCGGGTGACGGTGCCGTCGGTGGCGGTGACCGCCACCGTGTGATCCGGTTCGAGTCGGCCCGAACCGCGGATCAGTGCGATGCCATGGCGATCGAGGTTTTGCCGCACGGTCTCGCCGGCACGCTCGGACTCCGCGGTGGCCCGGGTGCGCAGCCGGTCGAGTGTGATGTCCGACCCGAAACTGACCTCGACGCCGTAGATGTCGCTGCGCCCGAACCCGGTCATGTAGAGGGCGGTCTCGCGCAGGGTCTTGGCGGGGATCCCGCCGCGGTTGACCGGGGCGCCTCCGAGTCGCTCGTCGCGTTCGACGACGGCGACCTTCTTGCCGAAGTAGGCGGCCTGGGCGGCGGCCTTCTCCCCGGCGGGGCCCGATCCGATCACGATGAAGTCGAAGTCGGCCATCACCACTCCCGGCTCGTGGGGGCGCAGGGTATCGGCGCAGCGGAGGCAGGTGCGGCCGGCTCCTGTCCGGAGGTGCGGGTGGTCGAGCGCCCCGGCGGGCGGCGTCGGGTGGGCGCAGTTACCATGCCGCCCAGTCGACGGGCGGGAAGGCACAGTTGCAGCGCGCAGCCTATGAGGGCAAGGCGAAGCGAGTGGTCGCGCAGCCCAACGGAGTCGCGCACATCTACTACAAGGACGATGCCACCGCTTTCAACGGGGCTCGTCACGAGCAGTTCGATGGCAAGGGCACCCTGAACAGCCAGATCACCGAGCGCCTCTTCGAATACCTCGCCGCTCACGGCATTCCCACCCATCACCTCGGTCGCGTCGACGATCGCACCCTTGCCGCCAGGTGGGTGGACATCATCCCGATCGAGGCCGTCGTCCGATTCAAGGTGGCCGGCTCCCTCGCCAAGCGCACGGGTCTCGACTACCTCACGGAGTGCATTCCCCCGATCGTCGAGATGTACTACAAGCGTGACGACCTCGGCGACCCCTTGATCAACGACGACCACATTCGACTGCTCGGTATCGCCACCTCCGAAGAGCGCGACTGGATCCGCGCCATGGCACGCCAGGCTGCCGAGGCTCTGCGCGACCTCTTTCTCCGAGCGGGGATCGACCTCGTCGATCTCAAGTTCGAATTCGGGCGCACCGGCGAGGGCGATCTGGTGCTCGCCGACGAGGTGTCGCCCGACACCTGCCGGTTTCGCGACCTTGCCTCGGGGGAGATCCTCGACAAGGACCTGTTCCGCTTCGACGAGGGCGACCTCCTCGCCGGCTACCGCAAGCTTCTGGCACACCTCGATCGGGCCCTTGCCGCGAAACCCGGTGCCGGTGTTCAGGGTTGAGCTCGCGGTCCGCCCCCGCCCCGGGGTGAAAGACCCCCAGGCGGAGGCCGTTCAGGAGAGCCTCGCCCGCCTCGGCCATGGTGGAATCGCCGTCCGGGCCGTCGGTCGACTGCTCTCCATGACGATCGACTGCGCCACGAGCGACGAGGCCGAGCGGATCACGGCCGCGCTGTGCGAGCAGTTGCTGGTCAACCCCAACCTCGAGACCTACTCCGTGTCCGTGGAGGAGGTGGTGTGAGCGATCCCAGGGCGGCCGTCATCGTCTTCCCCGGCTCGAACGGGGACCGCGACCTGATCGAGGCTCTCGGCGTCGCCGGGTTCGACGCCTTTCCCCATCCCTCCAGCCAAGCGGTGCCCGCCGATGTCGCCCTGGCGGGCCTCCCCGGTGGCTTCTCTTTCGGTGACTATTGGCGTGCCGGGATGCTCGCCAGCCAGGAGCCTGCGGTCCGCAGTCTCGGGGGACTGGTGGCAGGGGGAGGCCTCGTGCTCGGAGTCTGCAATGGATTCCAGATCCTCGTGGAGGCGGGTCTGCTCCCTGGGGCCCTCAGCTACAATGATCCCGCGGGGTTCCGCCACCGCTGGGTGACCGTGCGCTGCGCCCTTGCCACCGACAGCCCCTGGTTTCGCAGAGTCCCCCCAGGAACCCGTCTCCGCCTCCCCATTGCCCACGGCGAGGGGTGTTACGTCCACCCCGGTGGGTTCGCCGCGGTGGCGCCGCGCGCCCCACTGCTGTACGACGAGAACCCCAACGGCTCCGCTGGCGATCTGGCGGCGCTGCTCGACGACACCGGGAGGATCCTCGGGATCATGCCCCACCCGGAGCGGGCCTCGGATCGAGACCTGGGA
>DNGH01000154.1 GCA_003486285.1 Actinomycetota bacterium | reverse complement strand
GGGAACGGAGCCCGGCTGCTCACCCTGACCGGACCAGGCGGATCGGGAAAGACCCGCCTGGCGATCGAGGCTGCCACCCACCTGGTGCCCGAATTCGCCGCCGGGGTGTTCTGGGTCGGACTTGCCGCGCTGCGCGACCCGACTCTGGTGCCCGACACCATCGCCCAGACCCTGGGGACCCGGGAGGACCTGGCAGGCCACATCGGGGATCGACAGCTGCTGGTGGTGATCGACAACCTGGAGCAGGTGGTGGCCGCGGCGCCCCAGCTCTCGGCCCTGATCGAAGCCTGCCCCCGACTGCGCATGCTGGCTACGAGTCGGGAGCTGCTCCGGGTCAGGGGTGAGGTCGAATATCCGGTGCTTCCACTCGCCGAGACCGAAGCAGTCGATCTGTTCTGCTCCCGGGCGGGAGTAGAAGCCGACGACACGATCCATCGACTCTGTGGCGCGCTCGAGAACCTCCCCCTGGCGGTCGAGCTGGCCGCGGCCCGGACCAGCGTGCTTACGCCGGGACAGATCCTCGAGAGGCTTACGGGACGGCTCGACCTATTGAAGGGAGGACGGGATTCCGATCCCCGCCAGCGCACTCTGCGAGCGACGCTCGAGTGGTCTCACGAGCTGCTCTCCGAAGCGGAGCAAAGGCTGTTCGCCCGCCTCGCCGTGTTCCGTGGCGGGTGGACGCTGGAGGCGGCCGAACTTGCCGCCGAGGCCGATCTCGACGTGCTCCAGTCCCTGGTCGACAAGAGCCTGGTCCGTCGCACCGGACCGCGGTTCTGGATGCTGGAGACGATTCGCGACTACGCCGTCGAGCGACTCGATACGTCGAACGAGGCAGAGTGGGCGCGGCGGCGCCACGCCGAGCACTTCTTGGCTCTGGCCGAGGAGGCGTATCCGCATCTCACCGGCAACCCCAGGCAGTGGACCGACCGGCTCGAGGCCGAATACGACAACTTTCGAGCTGCCCTCGACCGCCTCCAGAGTGGCGGCGCCACTCAGCTCTCCCTGCAGCTCGCTGGAGCGCTGTGGAAGTACTGGTACCAACGTGGGCACTACGCGGAAGGCCGCCACCGCCTCCAGATCGCCCTCGCCGCCGACCCCGCCCCGACGCCGGCACGGGCTCGCGCCCTCAACGGGGCGACCGCCATGGAGGGCGAGGGAGGCGACGCCGCCGCAGCGCGGGTCTATGCCGAGGAGGCCTTGGCCCTGCATCGCAGCCTCGATGACGAATGGGGCATCGCCAACTCCCTGTTCATGCTCGGGTACATATCTGAGCCCGCAGAGGGCTTGCCACTTCTCGAGGAGAGTGCCCGCCTCTTCGAGAGCCTCGGCGACGAGCACTACATCATGCTCGTGAACAACAGCCTGGCCTGGGCGTATGGGGACCTCGGTGACCTCCCGCGCGAACGAGCCCTCATGGAGGAGAACCTCGTCAGAGCCCGCGCCGCGGGCAACCGGCGGATGGAGCTCGACCCACTCTCAAGCTTGGCAACCCACGCGTTGCGGGAAGAACGGTTTGCGGACGCCTACGCGATGCTCCGGGAGTCCGTACGCCTTACCCTTGAGCTAAACGAGCCACTCACGCTGGCCGCCATCCTTATGCAGATGGCCGAGGTCCTCGCCGCCGAAGGGCACGCGACAACAGCCACCCGAATCCTCTCCGCGGCCGAGGCGATTCGCGAGAGGACCGGTGGCAGTCGGGAGTACCTCATCGCGAGGAGGGACCGAACCCTTGCAGCTGTGCGAGTTCGGCTCGATGAGGCGGCGTTCACTGCCGCGTGGGAGCAGGGCCGGACTCTGACCGGAGAGCAGACGATCGACCTCGCCCTTGACCAGGCCTGAACGCAGCGCTTCCGGGTTCGCCCGGTGCCGGCGCTACAGGCCGAAGCAGCAGGAGACCCCGTGCTGGTCGCGGTTGGATCAGCGGTGGGTGACAGCCGCACGCTTCGGGTTTCAAGGAGGGACAACGGTGATTGCCGATCAGGACCCCTCGCGGCCTCAGCGCGGCCTGGTGCTTGAACCTAGGTAATCGCGCCGTGGTCGGAGAGGGACTGGACCCAACAGCGACCAGGGGTCTTAGTGGTGGGCGCTACTGGGATTGAACCAGTGACCTCTTCCGTGTCAGGGAAGCGCTCTCCCGCTGAGCTAAGCGCCCATTACGGCCAGGCCCACGGCCTGCCCTTCGAGGCGGCGCCCGGAATTGAACCGGGGTAAAGGGTTTTGCAGACCCTTGCCTGAACCACTCGGCCACGCCGCCAGGGCCGCAGGAGCCGGTGCATCCCGCCCCCTGGAGCGGACGACCGGTCTCGAACCGGCGACCTTCACCTTGGCAAGGTGACGCTCTACCAACTGAGCTACGTCCGCGAGGGCCAGCAGTATACGACGCCCCACCTGTCCCAGAGCACCCTCACGAGCCGGTGGAACCGAATCCACCGTCGCCGCGTTCCGACGGAGCGAGCTCTTCGACCACCTCGAACTCGAGGTCCGCCACCGCGACCACGACCAGCTGGGCGATGCGATCCCCGCGCGCGATTTCGACCGATTTGGAACCGTGATTGATCAGCGCGACCGCCAGTTCGCCGCGATAACCACTGTCCACCACCCCCGGGGCATTGACGATGCCGATGCCGGACCGGGCGGCGAGCCCCGAGCGCGGGGTGACCAGCCCGGCGTGGCCGACGGGCACCGCGATGGCGATCCCGGTGGGCACCAGCCGCCGTTCCCCCGGGGCCAGCACCAGGGTCTCCCGGGAGTAGAGGTCGACCCCAGCGTCGCCGGGCCGGGCGTGGCGCGGCAGCGGGAGGTCCGGGTCGATGCGGCGCAGTGGAACCTTCACCCTGCGATTATCGCGGCCCGACCCGGTTGGGGTGGCGGCGGCCCGCACCCCCGGGGTGACCGGCTTGAGCAACCCGGCGACCGGGCCGAAGATGAATCGTGGATGTCATGTCGATAACGCCTCGGGAACGAGACGCCAACAAGCGGAGCATTCTCGACATGCTGGAGACCACTCCGGCCACGGTGGCGCGCCCCCAGGCCCCCGCCGAGATGGCCGAACCGGTTCCCGACATCGACTTCGACTGGCGCCCCCGCCCCCTCGACGCCACCGTCGGGGCACGCCGCTCCTTCCGTTGGTCGATCCTGGTGGCTGCTGCCGTCCTCGGCGGCGTCGCCCTGGTCGCCGTCCAGATCCTGGTCACGGTGCCCCAGCAGCGGGCCGATGCCCGGCGGGGGGAATACCGGGAAGCCCTCACCGCCTTCGAGCCTGCGCTCACCGCGCTGGCGGCGGCTCCGGCACCGAGCGACCCGGAGGCGCTGGGGGCCTTCGCCGACGCCTCCGCCGGGTTCGCCGAGGTGGTGCGAGCCGCTCTCCCCACGGTCATCCCGCTGCTGCCCATCGGCCCCATCGAGGAGCTGCGTCCCGCTCGCAGCGAGATGCTGGCGGTGGTGGACGCCGCGGAGAGCCTGCTCACGGATCTGGCCGCGGCCACGCGTCATCGCGAGGCCGCAGCCGCGATCCTCGCCTTCCCCCTGCTCCCCACGTCGGCCCCGGAGGCCCTGATCGACCCCGCCGCCCGGGCCATCGCCGACATGCAGAGTGCCACCGAGCGGGGTTACGCCGCCCTCGACGACGACCCCGCCTTTGCCGGATACCGCGATCGGGTCGCCGCCGCGATCGACGCCCTCCCGGCCTGGGCCGACGCCTACCTGCTGGCGTTGCGGCGGGGTGACGCCGCGGAGACCACCACGCTGATCGCCCAGTTCCAGGCCCAGATCGCGCTGGCGACGGCGGAGTTGGAGTCGGCGGTGGCCGACGTCGATGCCGCGGCGCGGACCACGATCACCGAGATGCAGCGGCGCCTCGACGAAGCCCGGATCCTGTTGGGCTGACCGGCCTCAGCGCCGCTTCTCGAGCGACTCCACTTCGCGGGAGAAGTCGCTCGCCTCAGAAAAGTCCTTGTACACCGAGGCAAAGCGCACGTAGGCGGCCTCATCGAGGTGGCGCAGTTCGGCGAGCACCTGGCGGCCGATCTCCTCGGTCGTGACCTCCGGGCTGTGCTCTTCGGCGAACGCCTCGATGCGCGCCAGGGCGGCGTCGAGAGCCGCGGCGTGGCTCGCGGGCTCGGCCACCGCCCGCACCATCCCCACGCGGACCTTGGCGAGGTCGAACGGCTCGACGCGCCCGTCGCGCTTGCGCACCATCAGCACCGGCTCGCGCCGCTCGTAGGTGGTGAACCGCTGATCGCAGCGCTCGCAGGCCCGGCGCCGCCGGATCGCCGTACCGCCCTCGGCGGGCCGGCTGTCGACGACTCGGGTGTCCGCCTCGCCGCAGTACGGGCATCGCATTGCCGGCCAGCGTACCGGCCCCCCGGCACCCGGGACCATCAGCCGCCGATGGGAATCAGCAGCACCTGGCCGGGAACGATCACGCTCGAGTCGAGGGCGTTGTCGTGGCGGATGTCCTCGATGAGGACCCGCACGTCGTCGCCGGGGGCGACGTAGGCGGCGGCGATGTCCCACAGGGTGTCGCCGGAGCGGACCGTGTGGGCGATCGCGACCGGGGCCGGATCCGCCGCCGCGGCGGGGTCGTCGGCTCGGGCGACGACCGCTCGCGCGAGCAGGAGGGCCAACGCCAGGACGACCGAGGTGAGGAGAACCACGACCCGGTGGCGGGCGCTAGCGGGCATCGTCATGGCGCTGGCTCCTTCTGACTCGCACCGTGGGGCGACTGCCTCACCCCACCCCCGGACCGTATGAGCCGGGTGTGACACGAACAGGTGTTCGTGGTTGCCACCGCACTATACCGAACATGTGTTCGCCCGTCAATATCGAACACATGTTTGCCCTGGAGCCCCATTCCGGGTAGCGTGCAAGGCAACACGAACCCCTGAGGAGTCCACCGATGGCCCCCACCGACGTCACCGACCGCCAACGGGAGATCCTCGACCTGATCCTCGAGACCGTGCGCCGCAGGGGCTATCCCCCATCGGTGCGGGAGATCGGGGTGGCGGTCGGCCTCTCCTCCCCCTCCACCGTCCACAGTCACCTTTCCGCTCTCGTCGGTGCCGGGCTGCTGCGGCGCGATCCCTCCAAGCCCCGCGCCATCGAGGTGATCGAGAGCCACGAGGAGGGAGACCTGCGCCGGGCCCCGGTGCGTGATGTCCCCCTGGTGGGCCGCATCGCCGCCGGCACCCCGATCCTCGCCCAGGAGGACATCGAGGAGATCTTCCCGCTGCCGACCGAGATCGTCGGCAACGATCCGGTATTCATGCTGCGGGTGGAGGGCGACTCGATGATCCTCGCCGGGATCTTCGACGGCGACTTCGTGGTGATCCGCCGCCAGCCCGACGCCCGCGACGGGGAGTTGGTGGCAGCCCTGATCGACGGCGAAGAGGCCACGGTGAAGCGACTCCGCCGCGAACCGGGGCGGGTGCTGCTGCTCCCGGAGAACCCCGACTACAAGCCGATCGTGCTGACCCGCGGGGTCGAGATCATCGGCAAGGTCGTGGCGGTGCTGCGCCGGGTGCGCTGACCCGAGGTCCGGATCAGAGCGTCCCGCGGTAGACGGTGCGGGCGGGGCCCTCGATCCAGGCGACACCATCGGTGATCTCCACCTGGAGATCACCCCCGGGGAGATGCACCGTGACCGCGTCGCCGACCAGTCCGTTGTCGCGTGCCGCCGCCACCGCGGCCACTGCCCCGGTGCCGCACGCCAGCGTCTCGCCGACACCCCGTTCCCACACCCGTAGCGCGATGCGTTGGGGATCGATCACGGTGGCGAACCCGGCATTCGCCCCGCCCGGGAAGGCGGGATCCGTCTCGAAGAGGGGGCCGGCCGCCGCCAGCGGCACCGCGTAACAGTCGTCGACGAGGACGACGGCGTGGGGATTCCCCACACTCACTGGGGTGCCCCGATATCCGGCGATCTCGACGACTCCCGTCCCCACCTGCACCGGGCCCATCTCGGCGCGCACCGCCTCCGGCCCCACGGTCACCCGACGCGGGCCGACTGCGGTGTCCACGATGAACTCCCCGTCGGGTGCCAGGTCGCGATCGCGGGCGTAACGGGCGACACAGCGCAGACCGTTGCCGCACATCTCGGCGGCGGAACCGTCGGCGTTCCAGTACTCCATGCGCACTCTGCCGGCGCCCGGTGTCACCACCAGGACCCCATCGGCGCCGATGCCCCGCCGCCGGTCGCACCAGGCGGCGATCTGGGAAGG
>DNGH01000264.1 GCA_003486285.1 Actinomycetota bacterium | reverse complement strand
GACCCGGAGTCGTTCGCCGCGGTCTACTCGGTGCCGATCAAGGTGAAGCCGGGTCGCTGGCGGGCTTTCTGACGGGCAATTGGCCTTTGGCGATTGGCCGGAAACCCCTCGCCCCTCGCCCCGCTATTACCGTTCCCACACCATGTTGAAACGCCGCCGCCAGAAGGCTCCCCAGGTCACCTCCCTCGACGAGCTGCGCGGCTACTTCGCCGAGGGCCTCCCGGTGCTGGTCGACCTGTGGCAGACCGGGTGCCAGCCGTGCCGAACGATGGACGGGATCGTCGACGAGCTCGCCGACGAGTTCGCCGGACGGGCGCACGTGGTCAAGATCGACGTCCGCCGGGTTCCGGGGGCGGTCCAGGCCTTTGCGGTGCGCTCCACCCCGACCTTCGTGGTGCTGGCCAAGGCGGTGCGTCCCCCCTCGAAGCGGGCTCGGCGCCGCGGCGCCGCCGAGCCTGCCGTGGCGACCGCCGCCCCACCCACCCTCAACCCCCGCTGGCGAGTCAGCGGCCTGGTGCGCAAGGACGTCCTGGCGGCCGCGCTCACCTCCAACGGCGCCCGGCCCACCGGGGTAACCTCAGCGTCATGAAGGCGACCATCGACTACCGCCCGCCCAAGCCGATCTTCTTCGGATTCGCCCTGGTCACCATCGGGGTGCTCTTCCTGCTGCGGGAGATGGGGGCAGTACCCGAAATCGGCGTGTGGACGCTGATCTGGCTCACCCTGGGCGGATGGCTCCTCATCGGCACGTTGGTGGGCAATCGCCGCGGCTGGTTCTGGCCGCTCACGCTGGTATTGATCGGGATCTTCATGCTGCTGCGCGACCTGGAGGTCATCGACCGCGACTTTGCCATCTGGCCCATCGTGGTGATCGGGATCGGGTTGGCGATCCTCCTCGACAACTTCACGGGGGCCAAGGACCGCGCCGACTTCTGGTCGTCGTAGTAGCGGTCCGGCTGCACCGGTACCCGCGTTGGCCTCTCACTACCCTGGGGTCGAGGTGACATGACGACGGCCACCGGTGCTCGGCTCAGCGGCCTCGGCACCGCCGACGTGAGAAAGCGAGTGCTCGCCGGGGCCGTCAACCGCGTCCCCCTCGGTCCGAGCCGCACCGTCGCCGAGATCGTCCACGCCAACGTCTTCACCCTCTTCAACCTGCTGCTCGGCGGCCTGCTCGCCGTGATCATCGTGGTCGCCCCACCGCAGGATGCGCTGTTCGGCGGGGTGCTGGTGGCCAACGCCCTGATCGGCATCACTCAGGAGCTGCGGGCCAAGCGAACCCTTGACCGCCTCGCGCTCCTCTCCGCACCGCGGACCACCGTGATCCGGGAGGGTCGTCACCGGGACATTCCGATCGACCAGGTGGTCCTGGACGACCTGCTCTACATCACCGCCGGCGACCAGATCGTGGTCGATGGACTCGTGGTCGTGGGCGAGGGACTGGAGGTCGACGAGTCTCTGCTCACCGGCGAGGCCGAACCCGTGTTCAAGCAGCACGCCGACGAGGTGCTCTCCGGGTCGTTCGTCTCCGCGGGCTCAGGGGTGTTCAAGGCGCGACGCGTCGGGTCCGATGCCTACGCGGCACGGCTCGCCGTCGAGGCGAAGAAGTTCGAACTGGTTCGATCCGAGCTGCGCCGCGGCATCGACTGGATCCTCGCCGCCATCGGCTGGGTGATGGCGCCCACCATGGTTCTCCTGGTATGGAGCCAGCTGCGGGCCAACGACGAGTGGAAGGAGGCGGTCCGGGTCGCGGTCGGCGGAATGGTGGCGATGATCCCCCAGGGCCTGGTGCTGCTGACCTCGATCGCTTTCGCCGTCGGCGTGGTTCGGCTCGGCAAGCGCCACGTGCTGGTGCAGGAGCTGCCCGCCCTGGAGATGCTCGCCCGGGTGGATGTGGTGTGCTTCGACAAGACCGGAACCCTCACCGAGGGCCGGCTGTCGGTGGATGGTCTCCATCTGTTCACCGATCGTGTCGACTCCGAAGCCGCACTCGGCGCGGTCGCCGCCGCCGATCCCAGCCCCAACGCCACGACGCGGGCGATTGCGGCCGTGTTCCCCGGTCCCGCGGGATGGCGACCGCGGCGCACCGTGCCCTTCTCGTCGGCGCGCAAGTGGAGTGCGGCCGACTTCGGCCGACTCGGCAGCTGGGTGCTCGGGGCGCCCGAGATGATGCTTCCCGGTGATCCCGCGGTGACCGGGATGGTGGGGACCGCAGCAGCCGCGGGCAAGCGGGTCCTGCTTCTCGCCGTGTCGGAGCATCCGCTCGAGGGTGAGGCCCTCCCCCGCGACCTGACCGCCATCGCCTTGGTCACCCTGAGCGACGTGATCCGTCCGGAGGCGATCGACACGGTTCGCTTCTTCGCCGCCCAGGGGGTCAGCCCCAAGGTGATCTCCGGCGACCATCCCGACACGGTGGCAGCCATCGCCCGCAGCGTCGGGCTCAGCGGACGAGTGGTCGACGCCCGCAGCCTTCCCGAAGATCCGGAGCTACTGCGGCGCGCCCTCGAGGAGGGAGCGGTGTTCGGACGGGTCACGCCGCACCAGAAGCGCGACATGATCGCGGCGCTGCAGGCCGGGGGTCATGTGGTGGCGATGACCGGCGACGGGGTCAACGACGTGCTGGCCCTCAAGAAGGCCGACATCGGCATCGCCATGGGATCGGGATCGCCGGCGTCGCGCGCCGTCAGCCAGGTGGTACTGCTCGACGGCAACTTCGCCACGCTCCCGGCCGTCGTCGACGAGGGGCGGCGCGTCATCGCCAACATCGAGCGGGTCGCCAATCTCTTCGTCGTCAAGACGGTCTACTCGTTCCTGTTCGCGGTCCTCGTCGGCATCTTCCTCACCCCCTTCCCCTTCGTGCCCCGGCACCTCACACTGGTCGGCACTCTCACCATCGGAGCGCCGGCCTTTGCCCTGGCGCTGGCGCACACTGCGGCGCGGGCCCGCACCGGGTTCGTCATCCGGGTGATGCGCTTTGCCATTCCGGTAGGCGCCCTCGCAGCGGCGTCGACCTACGCCGCGTACGAGCTCGCCATCTCCGAAGAGGTCTCGCTGCTGCAGGCCCGCACCCTGGCCACCCTCGTGCTGGTCTCGATCGGTCTGTTTGCGCTGATCATCAACGCACGGCCGCTCACCCCGGGACGGCGATTCCTCATCGGAAGCATGGCGGCGCTGTACGGGCTGATCCTGGTGGTCCCGCCGTGGCGCACCTTCTTCGAGTTGCAGATGCCGCACCTGGTGGTGGTGCTCGCCGGTGTCGGCATCATCGGGATCACCGGGGCCCTGCTGTATTCGGTACTGCGGGCCGTCGGCTGGCTGCGCCAGGTCCCCGAGTTGCTCCGCACCCCGTTCGATCCCGGGAGCCCGCTGCGGGTGATCCGCACCGGAATGCAGCGGGTGCGGGACCGGGCGACCCGGATCGGGCGGCCGCGCCTCGGCGAACCCCGGGACCCCGGCACGCCCCGGTGAGGCACGGGTCGCAAGACCACTCTTGTTTGCATCACGGCCGCCGGTAACCTCACCCGCTATGGCAGTCACCACCCGCACCGTGCTCTCGCTCACTCCCGAGGCGGTCACCGCCGTCCGTGACATCCGCTCTCAGGAGCCCGACGCCGCGGAACTGGCGCTGGCGATCGGGATCACCGGGGTGGACCACATGCGGTTCGTCTACGAGCTGACCTTCATCCCGCTGGTGGATGCCGCCCCCGATGACGTGGTCCAGGTATTCGGCGACCTTCCCGTGGTGGTGCGGGCGGGGAGCGTGAGCCGCCTCGAAGGGTCCACCATCACCATCACCGAGGCCGGCCTCACCATCGACAATCCCAACGGCGCCAGCCCCAAGATCCCCAGTGGTGGCGCTCCCCTGGAGGGCCCGCTGGCGCAGCGCTTGCAGACTCTGCTCGACGAGCAGATCAACCCTGCCATCGCCGGCCACGGGGGTTATGCCCGGCTGGTGTCCGTGGAGGGCGACACCGCCTTCCTCCAGTTGGGTGGGGGCTGCCAGGGATGCGGCATGGCGGCGGTGACCCTGCGCCAGGGCATCGAGGTGGCGATCATGGAGTCGATCCCCGAGATCCAGCACGTCATCGACGTCACCGATCACGAGTCGGGGCAGAACCCCTACTTCCACTAGGCGACGAGCCGACCTCGGCCGGATCGAGACGCCGCGGCGCATCGCGGTTCGATCGAGCGGCTCCGACGAGCCCCGTGAGACGCCGCAGCCGATCCCTGCCCCCGAGGGCGGAGATCGGCTGCGTCGAGTTCAGAGGTTCAAGCGGGCTAGTTACGCGGAATCAGCATCAGCAGGGAGAACCCTGCCGCGGCATAGGCTCCCCATGCCACGAACTCGAACCCGTCTCCTGCGATGGCCGCACGGAAGAACATCGCCACGACGGCAATGGCCACGATCCCGACTATGCGGTAGAACACCGCGGGAACGGATCGCAACAGGATCATCAGGAATCCAAGGACCGCGATCGCCAGGACCACCGGTCCCAACCAGGCCCCGTCCAGCTCGAAGTCGACCAGATCGGTCCACGACGAGTCGAGTCGGATGTCCATTGCATTGACGGTGGTCCCGAAGGCTTCGAGCCACGGGAAGAACACGCTCGCACCGAGTCCAACGGCCGCGATCATCGGCAGGACGGCCCACATCCGAGAGCGCTCCTTGGCGGGCGTCACGACGGGCGCGCTGGGTGCCATCGGCTGGGGTGGGGTGGTGGTGGAATCGGAATCAGTCAGGAGAACCTCCTGGGTAGCTCTCCTAACATTCTGGCAGGTCGTCCTGAGGCGCGACGAGAAAAACGCCCCGCTTCGCCCGCGACGCGATCGAATCGGAGGTGCCTCGACGTCGATTCGGCGCCCTACTCTTCCATCGCTTCGATCGATCCGATGCACTCCACGATGCCACGGAGTTCAGCGGCAAACGCCTGACGCTCCGCCAGGCGCTCGACGTCGCCTCCGGCGAGCAGGCCGCGATTCCCGGCGAGCCGGATCGCACTGCCGAATAGCGCCGTCGACACCGCCTCCGGGCTCTTGATGCGCTTCTGGGCGCGGTACTGGGCACCGAGAGCCAGGGTGTCGGCGAGGAGCCGCTTGGCATCGACGTCACCGCGGTAATCGCGCGCCGCCAGGGTGTCCGCCACGAGGAGATAGGCCTCGAACACCGGACGCAAGACCCGATGGGCGGTAAAGGGCCGGAAGCGCCGCAGCACGGCCAGGCCCTCCCCCGCCGCCAGGCGCTGCTCCCAATCCGGATCGTGGTACGCCACCTCCCTGGCGACCTCGTCGCGAAACTTCTCCTTGCCCGCGAAGAAGAACTCGAATTTGAGCAGATCGCGCAGCGCCGCCACCTCCGACCAGAAGGATGAACCCGCTTCGACGCCTGCAGCCGCGAGCAGGGCCAGTTCCGCGATCGCGCCGGTGGTGAAGAAGTGGACGATGGTGTTGCGGTAGTAGGCCGCAGCGAGATGCTGGTCGGTGCCGATGGCGTAGACCGTCTCCGTGCCGCCCTCCCACCGCGTCACCACCTTGTGCTCGACGAGGGCGTCGAGTGCCGCCCGCACCTCGGCGGGGTCATCGAGTTCGAGGTGCTCGGTGACGGGCAGGCCGCGGGCCTCGACGAACGTGATGAAGTCGCGCAGCATCACGTGGGTCTCCTCGGCGGTGACGGCGCGATCGCCGGTGCCGAGCAGCGCCATGGTGACGAGCGAGATCGGCGTGATCGGTGTCACCCGGTTGATCCGCACCGACACCTCGAAGGCCAGCTTGGCGATCTCGAGCTGTGACGCCTCCGGGTCGGGCTCCTGGCCCGCCGGGTACCGCTCCAGGGCGTCGGCGAGGTGGATCTCCTCGCCGAAGGAGATGTGGATGCGCCCGTAGCGGCGGCGCAGGCTGCGCAGCACCCGGACCATCCAGGCGAACGACTCCCGCTCCTTGGCCTTTCCCTGCTGCTCGGCGGCATGGGCGCCGACATCCTGGATCTGGTCGTAGGCGATCGAGATCGGGACCAGGACCACGTCCTCGCACGACCCCCGGCGCCATGAGTCGGCGACGTAGGAGAGCATGCCGTAGCGCGCTTCCCGCAGCTTCCCGGTGCGGCTGCGTCCCCCCTCCAGGTACCACTCGAGGGGGAAACGCCGTGCCAGCAGGTAGTCGATGTAGCGCTTGAGGACGAACCTGTAGACCTCGTTGTCCTTGAAGGTGCGCCGGATGAAGAAGATCCCGTGGCGACGCAGCAGGCCCCCGATCGGGAAGAACCTCATGTTGATGCCGCCGGCGGTGTGGTTGGGCGGCAGGCCGTTCTCGTAGAGGACGTAGGTGAGGGAGAGGTGATCCATGTTGGACTTGTGACTGGGGAGGAAGGCGAGTGAGTGGGTCTGGCCGAGGGCGGCGATGCGCTCCAGGGCGTCGCGGTCGTACCGGATCCGCCGCTCGTAGCCCATCGTGTAGACGGCGCGCACCAGCGCCGCCACCAGATCGATCACGAAGGTGCTCGGGGAGGCGGCGATCTCCTTGAGGTACTTGGCCGCCCGCGCCGCCACCTCGGCCTCGTCCTCGCCGGGGCGCCGCGCCAGTTCGGCCAGGCCCTCCTGGAACGCCGCCGAGCCGAGCAGATCCTCGGCCACGAAACGCGGCACCTTGTACCGGTTGCCGCGGAGGCGGCGCTCGGTGACCTCGAGACTCAGCGCGGCGCGCAGGGCGACGAACTCGGCAAACCCGGTGGGCGCATCGGGCCGGTGTACCCGCTCGGAGTCCCACTCCCGGCGCAGTTCGCCGACGCCGGCCGACTCGCCGGTGATCACGGTCACCTGCTCGGGACGGAAGCGGACGGTCAGTTCCTGCAGCAAACGATTGGGGTCGCGCGGGTCACCGAGGGTGATGAGGTCGAACAGACTGGGGATGCGCCGGCCGCGGCGGCGGCGCACCGCCCAGGCGACGCGCAGGGGCACTGCCAGGGCCGCGTCG
>DNGH01000088.1 GCA_003486285.1 Actinomycetota bacterium | reverse complement strand
TCGGCGGGCGTCGTCCGAGCCGAGCGCCGCCACCAGCAACTCGCGGTGCTCGGAGCGATCGGGGTCCATCAGATGCAGGTCCTCGGGCCGGGTCGGGGTGACCGCCACGTGCCCGGCCTCATCGAGGAGTTCCTCGCGCGTCCGCTCGGGAGTGCGGGCCGGGGCGCCGATCCAGAACAACCCGGTGACCCGGGCGAGGATGGCATCCAGGCGATCCTCCCAGGAGGCCGATGCCATCAGCCCGACCGTGACAAAGTCGCCGGCGACCATGACGTCGGTGACCTCGAGGTCCTCCATCAGGGCCAGCACCCGGGGGTCGTCGATGTCCTCGCCGCGGCGATGCCATACCCCGGGCGCGGGCTCACCACCGACATCGAACTTCACCTTGCGGGGGTGGGGTGTCGCCGCAGGGAGCACCGGCCCGGAGAACACCCGGTCGAACACGGACGATGCGGCGGGACCGGTGCCCACGACGTCGAGGACATAGCGTCCGTCACGGATTCCGTGGATCAGAGTGAGCCCGCGACCCAGGTCCAGCTCCCACCATCCGGCATCGAGATGGGGGACGATCAGGCGGGACAGGCGCGCCGCGTCCTCATCTCCCCAGGGCTGCGCCGAGAAGAACTGCTTGAGGGCGTTCTTGAAGGCCACCAGCACCTCGAAGGGGAGATGCACGGCCACGGTCGCGGTGAGGTGGTCCGAGGCGATCCCCACCAGTTCGTGGGCGGCAACCTCGGTGCGGGGCTCGCGGATCACAGCCCCATGCTGGCATGCCCGGGGGCGGCGGGTCGCTCGCTACCCTCCGCTCCGTCGCCGACCCCGGAGGCGGGTCATGGATCGCAAGCGAGTGTTCTCCGGCCTGCAGCCGACCGGCAACGTCCACATCGGCAACTACCTGGGAGCGTTGCGGAACTGGGTTCGGCTCCAGGAGGACTACGACTGCATCTACTGCATCGTCGACCTCCACGCCATGACCGTCGACTACGACGTCGCCGCCTTTGCCGAGGAGCGCCGCAACGCCGCCAGGGTCCTCATCGCCTGCGGGGTCGATCCGGCCCGGTCGCTCTTCTATTACCAGAGCGAGGTGCCCCAACACACCGAGCTCGCCTGGATCCTCGGCACGATGACTGGAGTGGGCCAGTTGAGCCGGATGACCCAGTACAAGGACAAGGCCAAGGGTTCCGAAGCCAGGCTTGGCCTGCTCGCCTATCCGGTGCTGATGGCCGCCGACATCCTTCTCTATCGAGCGCACGCCGTCCCGGTGGGCGACGATCAAAAGCAGCACCTCGAGTTGACCCGAGACCTGGCGATTCGGTTCAACTCCCGTTTTGGCGATGAGTTCCCGGTGCCCGATCCGATCATCCCCGAGCATGGTGACCGGATCATGTCGCTGCAGAGTCCCACCGCCAAGATGTCGAAGTCGGATCCCGACGAGGCCAGCCGGATCCTGGTGCTGGATCCGCCGGACGTGATTCGCTCCAAGGTGAAGCGCGCCGTGACCGACTCCGGGTCGGGGGTCCGCCACGATTGGGAGGAGAAGCCCGGGGTCTCCAACCTCCTCGAGATCATGTCCCTGTTCAGCGGCACTCCCATTCCGGCACTCGAGTCGGAGTTCGGCTCATCGGGATACGGCAAATTCAAGGAAGCCGTTGCCGAGGCCGTGATCGTCGGCCTGGCTCCGATCCGCGCCGCGTATGAGGCGCTCGATGACGCCGCGGTCGAGGCAGGCATGCGGCGCCATGCCGCGGTGGCCCGGGACAAGGCCGAGGAATACCAGCAGCGAGTGAGGGTACGGGTGGGTCTGGCGGGATAGTGGATGCCCTGGCAGGTGGCAGCTTGCAGCTTGCAGCTTGCAGCTCAGCCCGATGTGCTCCACGAATCTGAAGGGGATGTTGTGGGGAGTGACTGAGGACCTCATCCAGCGTGAGCCAAGCCCGCTCTCCGCAACTGGTCTGCGACTGTCCGAGCCGGATGTCTACCCAGACGGGGTTTCGCGTATCAGCGCGTGGAGAAGGCGCTTGACCTCGTGCACCAGCTTCAGCGTGTCGCCCCAGCCCTCGTCGAGGTAGCCAAGTTCGCCCGCCAGTTCCAGTTCCGCCTGTAGTTCGCTGGCGCTTCCTGAAGCGATCGACAGGAACCTGGCGAAGTCGGCATTGGTACCCCTCCCCGCGCCCTCGGCGATGTTCGCCGTAACCGAGACTGCCGCCCTCCTGATCTGGGCCTGGAGGCCGTATCTCTCGGCGGCCGGCATTCGAGACGTGGTCGAGTACACGCGCAGAGCCGCAGAGTGCGCCTTTTGCCATGCGATTAGGTTTCGGAAGTCCCGCACTCCCCACCACTACCGCCGGTGGCAACCCGTGTCAAGACAGTCGGCGGAGATGCAGATGACGCCACCCCCACCTTCGGTGGGGCTGCACGCTGCAGGCTGCCGGCTAAACCCCCTGCGGCGGGGACCGGGTTCGTGCTCTAACCTCGCCCCCACATGGACATCGAGATCGGCAAGGGCAAGACCGCGAGACGGGCCTGGGGGCTCGACGACATCGCCATCGTGCCGAGCCGGCGCACCCGGGACCCCGACGACGTCGACATCTCCTGGCAGATCGATGCCTACCGGTTCGAGTTGCCCCTGCTCGCCTCGGGGATGGACTCCGCGGTCAGCCCGGCGACGGCCATCGCCATCGGGAAGCTGGGCGGCCTCGGCGTGCTCAACCTCGAAGGGCTGTGGACGCGATACGAGGACCCCGAGGTCGCCTTCGACGAGATCGCGGAGCTGCCTTCCGAGAAGGCCACGCGGCGGATGCAGGAGATCTACCTGGAGCCGATCAAGCCCGACCTGGTGGGACAGCGCATCAAGGAGATGAAGGCTGCCGGGATCGTCACCGCCGCCAGCCTCACCCCGCAGCGGGTGCCCGAGTTCGCCCCGCTGACCGTGAAGGCAGGTCTCGACATCCTGGTGGTCCAGGGGACGGTGGTGTCGGCGGAGCACGTCTCCACGCGGACCGAGCCGCTCGACCTCAAGCGCTTTGTCGCCAACTTCGACCTCCCGGTGATCCTTGGGGGCTGCGCCTCGTTCTCCACCGCCCTGCACCTGATGCGCACCGGAGCCATCGGGGTGCTGGTCGGCGTCGGCCCGGGTGCGGCCTGCACCACCCGGGGGGTGCTCGGCGTCGGGGTGCCTCAGGCCACTGCGATCGCCGATGCCGCCGGTGCCCGAAGCCGCTACCTGGACGAGGCGGGGCGATACGTCCACGTGATCGCCGACGGTGGGATGCGCACCGGCGGCGACATCTCCAAGGCAGTCGCCTGCGGAGCCGATGCCGTGATGCTGGGGTCGCCGATCGCCGCCGCCACCGAGGCGCCGGGCAAGGGCTACCACTGGGGCATGGCCACCTTCCATCCCACCCTTCCCCGGGGTGCCCGCGTCAAGGTGGGGGCGTTGGGGACTCTCGAAGAGATCCTGATGGGCCCGGCTCATGAGAACGACGGCCGCCGCAATCTGTTCGGGGCGCTGCGGGTGTCGATGGCGACCACCGGGTACGCCGATCTCAAGGAGTTCCAGAAGGCGGAGGTCATGGTCGCTCCGGCGCTTCGCACCGAAGGCAAGGCGCTGCAGCGTGAGCAGCACGTCGGCATGGGCTGATGGCCGCCGACAGGGTCCTCGTCGTCGACTTCGGTGCCCAGTATGCCCAGCTCATCGCCCGCCGGGTCCGTGAGGCTCACGTCTATTCGGAGATCGTGCCCCGCAACGTCACTGCCGCCGAGGTGGCGGCACGCCGGCCGGTGGGGATCATCCTGTCCGGCGGCCCGGCCTCGGTGTACGCGGAGGATGCCTACGACCTGGACCCGGCGATCCTCGAGCTGGGGATCCCGATCCTCGGCATCTGTTACGGGCACCAGGTGCTCGCCCATGCTCTCGGAGGCGAGGTGGTGCGCACCGACACCGCGGAATTCGGTCGCACCGAACTCCAGGCCGACCCGGGTGCCGCCCTGTTCACGGACCTCCCCGAGAGCCAGCAGGTGTGGATGAGCCACCGCGACGCGGTGGTCAAGGCACCCCCCGGGTTCGTCGTGACCGCCACCACCGTGGCTTCCCCGGTGGCGGCGATGGAGGATCCCGACCGTGGATTCTGCGGGGTGCAGTTCCACCCCGAGGTCGGCCATACTCCCCGCGGTCAGGAGATCCTGCGCCACTTCCTCCACGACGTGTGCCGGGCGCGACCCACCTGGACCCACGTCGGCATCATCGAGCAGGCGGTGGCTGCGGTCCGGTCCCAGGCGCCCGACGGCCGGGTGATCTGCGGCTTGAGCGGCGGGGTGGATTCGGCGGTGGCGGCCGCCCTGGTGCATCGCGCGGTGGGGCACCGCCTCACCTGTGTGTTCGTCGATCACGGCCTGCTGCGGCTCGGCGAGGCGGAGCAGGTGGTGGAGACCTTCCGCGCCTCGATGGCCGGGGACCTGATCCACGTCGACGCCGCCGAGCGCTTTCTCGGCGCCCTGGCGGGAGTCACCGATCCCGAGCGGAAGCGCATGATCATCGGCGAGACCTTCATTCGGGTCTTCGAGGACGTCGCCGCCGGCATCGCGGGCGCCCGGTACCTGGTTCAGGGGACCCTCTATCCGGACGTGATCGAGTCGGGAACCCGGGATGCCGCCCGGATCAAGAGCCACCACAACGTCGGCGGGCTCCCCGAGGACATGGATTTCGAACTGATCGAGCCTCTGCGCGACCTATTCAAGGACGAGGTTCGAGCGGTGGGAGAGGAGTTGGGGCTTCCCGAGGACATCGTCTGGCGTCAGCCCTTCCCCGGCCCCGGACTCGCGGTGCGGATCATCGGTGAGGTCACCGCGGAACGCCTCGACATCCTCCGGCGCGCCGATGCCGTGATCCTCGAGGAGATCCGGCGCGCCGGGCTCTACCGGGAGATCTGGCAAGCCTTCGGGGTGCTTCCAGCGATCCGCTCGGTGGGGGTACAGGGCGACGAGCGCACCTACGCCTACCCGCTGATCGTACGAGCGGTGACGTCGGAGGACGCCATGACCGCCGACTGGGCCCGGCTTCCCTACGAGGTGCTGGAACGGATCTCCTCCCGGGTCATCAACGAGGTCCCGGGGATCAACCGGGTCGCCTACGACGTGTCGTCCAAGCCCCCGGCGACGATCGAGTGGGAGTAGTGCGGGCATGGCATGGGAGACTCGACCCCTAACCGGTGAGCGCCCGTCGTTTTGGGCGCGCTTGCGTTCGGGTTTCCGGACCGAATGGGAGGTGCTCGGGGGAGTCGGTCGCGCAGCTCTCTTCGGTCTGGGATCGTCGGTGGTGTTGGCGGTGCTCCTCGGAGTCGGCATCCCGAGCTCCGTCGAACGCAGCCTCCGCAACGCCCACATGGAGACGATCGCGACGGTGGTGCAAGAGCTTGCCGACGAGGGCAGGATCAGAGCCTCCGATGGAAGCGTGCCGGATCTGGTGATGCTGGGCGACGCCATCGACGAGCGATTCATCGAGATAGACGTCGTCCGGGTGAAGGTGTGGGATGCGAGTGGCACCATCCTCTACTCGGACCTTGCCGAGATCGTGGGACAGACCTACCCAATCTCCGATGACCTGGCTCAGGCGTTTCGCGGCGTCGCTCATGCCGGGCATGCCGAGACGACGAGCGAGGCCCATGTCGCCGAGCGCACCCTCGGTCATCTATGGGAGTTCCATGTACCGGTGGTGGACCAATCCGGTGCGGTGACGGCGGTATTCGAGGTGTACGAGGTGTCCGCCTCCTTCCATTCCTACCTGGCGTCGATACGCAGGTGGGTCTGGTGGGGAGTCGGTCTGGGGCTGGCGAGCCTGTTCCTCTTCAACTTCGTCCTCGTCGCGGCGAACACTCGAGCACTCGACAGGCGGCGGGACCAGGCGGAGAGGCTCCTCACCGACCTGGCTCGAGCCCAGGAGGAGGAGCGCACCCGGATCATCGGCGCCCTGCACGACGACATCGGCCAACCGCTGTATCGGGTGCTCTACGGGATCCAGGGAAGCCGGTCCCAGGTCGAGGCGGGAAGCCCGGTGGCGGCGGAGTTGGACAGGGTCGCCGAGCTCGTCCGCTGGATCGATGGGACGCTTCGCTCCGAGCTCGGGAGGCTTCACCAAGCGGCCTTGGATCGCCAGGATCTCGATTCCCTCCTCACCAGACTGGTCGATGATGTCCGTAGTGAGTCAACGATCGACATCACTCTCAGAATCGGGGATCACGACTCGTTGTCCGACGCGTCCCGCACCGCTTTGTTCCGGGCGGCACGCGAGGCGGTCACCAATGCCCGCAAACACGCCGCGGCGACGAATGTGTCGATCGCGGTGACCCGGGGCAGCCATCGGACAATCCTCGACGTCGAAGACAACGGCACCGGCTTTCCGGGCGACGCCGGTCTCGGCCTCTCGACGACCCGGAGCCGCCTCGAGGCCATCGGAGGAGGCCTCCGGGTGGTGAGGCGTGAAACCGGAGGCACCCTGTTTCGGGCGTGGGTTCGGGACGAACCGGTGGTGGAGCCATGAGGGTGCTGATAGTCGACGACCACACCCTCGTGCGCGACGGCATCAAATGGATGCTGGTCAACGAGCCTTCGATCGAGGTCGCCGGCGAGGCGTCTGATGGTGGTCAGCTGTTGGCGATGCTCGACGATGTAGCGGTGGATGTCGTCCTTCTCGACATCCGCATGCCCACGATGTCAGGCCTGGAGGTGCTCTCGGCTCTCAAGGATCGCGAGGCCTCTCCTCCGGTCCTGGTGCTATCGATGTACGACGACTCCGCTCTGGTGCGGCAGGCGATCGTCCTTGGGGCGGCCGGGTACATCAAGAAGAGCGCCGATCGCGACGAGCTCATCAAGGCGATCCACACGGTTGGGGGCGGTGGGCACTACCTCCAGGGTGAGTTGACGGCTCCACTCGTCGCCAGGGTCGACGATCACCCGTCGTCGCAGCGCCCGTTGTCGTCCGAAGAACGCGAGATCCTACGCCTGGTGGCCGCCGGTTTGGGGAATCGCGAGATCGCGTCCCGGATGGGCCACACCGAGGTCGCAGTGCGCGCTGCGCTCCAGATGATCTTCAAGCAGCTCGGTGTGCACAGTCGGTCCGAAGCAGTGGCGGCCGGTCTTCGACTCGGCGTCTTCGACTGATCCGGGGGATTCGTAGCTGCTGCTACCGGCCATCAGGGCGGACTCGTCCCATCACACCCGCCTAGGGCCGAAAGTCCCGGTCACGAGCGTTGGGCGGAGCGGTTCAACACCCCCCAACGGTCGGGGTTGCGCCGCGCCCCATCTCGTACGATGCGCGCGGTGACAGTACGACCGTCAGACGCGGCCATCGACGACAAGGTGGCGACTCGCCGAGTGGCGTGGGCGCACGACCGGCACACGACCCGAGGAGACCGATCATGAAGACAAGGACTCTCTACCTAGTGGCGGTTCTCGCCTTGGTGATGGCTGCTTGTGGCGACGACGATGCGGCGACCACCACCGCAGCCGTCTCCACCACCGCAGCCGCTACCACGACCGAAGCCGCGACCACGACCGAAGGTGTCACGACGACCGAAGCAGTGACCACGACCGCTCCAGCCGACAACGTGCTCCGCATCGAGGCCCCGTCTGCCGCGATCACCGTGGATGGCGATGCGTCGGACTGGGCCGCCATCACGGGCCTGGACATCACCCTCGAGGCCATCTCGACGGAGACCATCGAGGCGAAGAACGCCACCATCAAGGTGGCCCACGACAGCGAGTTCCTCTACGTCTTGTTCACCGTCGACGATGACTTCAACTGGAACGCCGATGATCCTCACCTCTCGGCATCCAACGCAGTCATGTTTGCCGTCGAGGCGGCAGCCGGCCCCCACATGGGTTCCGACTCCGAGGGTGAGGAAGAATCCTACACCAGCCTGGGCATGGTCGACATCTGGCACTGGGAACTCGAGTGCGCCATCGGTGAGGAGCAAGGCGGAGCCACCGGCGCCGGTCCCGGTGATGGGGATCTCGGCAACGACTCAGGCTGCAACTTCGACGACGAGTGGTCCACCGATCCTGAGACCCGCGAAGACGACAACGCCGCCGGCGCAGAGAACTCCCTGCTCGGCGTGTTTGGGCACACCAACCCGGTCGCCGACGGCGAAGGCACCTGGATCTTCGAGATCCGCCGGCCGCTCCAGACGGGTGACGCCGGAGATGCCCAGTTCGTCGTAGGCCAGACCGCATTGATGGCGCTCGCCTACTGGGACGCCGACAACAGCGACGCCGGTTGGGACGATGCCGAGCACGTCCAGTCGTCCAGCCTGGGCTGGATCGAAGTGACCCTGATCTGATCCCGACCCGAACAGCACACGGACACCGACGAAGACGAAGGAGGGCCACGATGAGTTGGATCGGCGCCACCTGGCGGGGTCTACTCATCGTGGCCTTCTTCTTCGCCGCCACCGTCTGGCTGCCGGACTTCGTGTTGGGCCTCGATGCAATCGCCTTGGCTCCTTCGTGGGTCCGTGACCTCGGCGTCCTGGGCGTCTGGGGTGCCGGATTCGTGGGTGGACTCTGGGCGCTGCGTCTCTTACAGCGGCGGAGGCTGATCTGATGGCCGCCCTGTTCGACCTCTCCTATTACGACCGGAACATCCCCTGCATGGCGGCATGCCCGGTCCACACCAATGCCGGCGTGTATGTGGCCGCCATCGCCGAGGGCGACGACCTCACCGCCTATCTCACCGCGCGCCTCCCCAATCCGTTCGCTTCGGTGTGCGGCCGGGTCTGCGCCGCTCCCTGCGAGGTGGCTTGCCGCCGCGGTGAGATCGACAGCCCGATCTCCATCCGCGCCCTGAAGCGCTTCGTCACAGAGAAGTACGGACCGGAATCGGGAGGTGAGCGCCGGGTGGTTGCGATGGATCGGCCGGAGCGCAACGAGTCGATTGGGATCGTCGGTGGGGGGCCCGCAGGCCTCGCCGCCGCTCACGATCTTCGGCTGCACGGCTACCAGGTGACGATCTACGAGGCGACCCTGATGCTCGGCGGCATGATGGTGCTCGGCATCCCCGAGTATCGCCTCGACCGCACCCTCGTCCAGGCCGAGATCGACGCAATCATCGCGTTGGGGGTCGAGGTCGAGCTCCAAACCCGGCTCGGGGTCGACGTCACACTCGACGAACTGCGCTCCCGGCACGACGGTGTGATGCTCGCCCTGGGTGCAACCCTCGGGCGTGGGCTCGACATCCCGGGCAACGACGCCGATGGTGTGCTCCGCGCCATCGAGTTCCTCCTCAACGTGAACCAGGGCTTCAAGGCCGAGATCGGCGAGCGGGTAGTGGTGATCGGTGGCGGCAATGTCGCCCTCGACGCCGCCCGCACCGCACTCCGGGCGGCGGCGTACGGTGAGCGGCCCGCCGCCGGGGTGGATCTTCCGCCGGGCGAGCACGAGATGACGGAGGCCGTCGATGTGGCTCGATCCGCTCTCCGCATCGGAGCCAAAGAGGTCACCATCTTGGCGTTGGAGAGCCCGGAGGAGATGCCTGCCTCCACCTTCGAAATCGACGAGGCGAAGCTGGAGGGAATCCGCTTCGTGCACCGGCGTGGGCCGCAGCGGATCGAGGTCGCCGACGGGAAGGTCACCGGCCTGACCACCGTAAAGGTCTTGTCGGTGTTCGATGCGCAGGGTCGATTCGCCCCGACGTTCGAAGTCGGAGTGGAGGAGACCATCGCGGCCGACACCGTGATCATCGCCATCGGCCAGGCCGTCGACATTGCCGCCCTGGGGGGAGACCGGGGCCCGGCATTGTCACCACGCCGCACCGTTGCCATCGACCTCGAGACGATGGCAACATCGCTGCCCGGCGTTTGGGCGGCGGGTGACGCCTCCTCGGGGCCGCGCCTTCTCATCGATGCCATCGCGGACGGGCGCAAGGTGGCCGCTGACATCCACCGTACCTTCGGCGGTGCCGATCCAGTGGCGACATCGGGCACTCTCCTGCCGCTGCGAAGCTTCCATCGCCTGACGGACCTGTACGACCGAGTGCCCCGCCACGAGGTCCCCAGCCTGCCTACTGCCCGCCGCATCGGCCTCGCCGAGGTCGAGTTGGGGTTCTCCGAGGCTGAGGCCCGCGCCGAGGCGCGACGCTGTCTGCGGTGCTTCTCGAACATCCAGCTCGCGGTCGACTTGTGTGTGCTCTGCGGCTTGTGCGTGGACGTATGCCCGTTCGACCTGATCTCGATCGTGCCCGTTGCCGACCTCGAGCCAGGTGCAGTGGGGACGGCACTGCTGCTCGACGAGTCCAAGTGCATTCGGTGCGGCCTGTGCATCGAGCGGTGCCCATCCAAGGCCTTGTCGATGGCGACGTGGTCCGGGGTCGGGGTGCTGCCAGTGCCGGCAACGGCCGACACGGGGGTGAAAGCATGAAGCTACGAGAGACCACCATCGGGCGCTCCCTGTTCCGCAGCCCCGACCGAGAGACCGAGCGTGATCAGGCCGCCGGTCATTGGTCGAACTTCCTGCTGCACCTCTATCCCGTGAAGGTGCGCCGCCGCGAGCTGCATTTCAGCTTCTCGTGGTACCTGGGGGTGACGTCGGTCGTGCTGCTTGGCTCGTTGGTCGTCTCCGGCGTCTACCTCATGTTCTTCTATGTTCCATCGCCGAGCAGCGCCTACGGCGACATCCAGACGATCCAGACCCAGGTTGCCTTCGGCCAATTCATCCGCAATGTCCACCGCTGGTCGGCGCATCTGATGGTGCTGGCAGTGGCGGCGCACATGGCCCGCGTGTTCTACCGGGGGGCGTACAAGTCGCCACGCGAGTTCAATTGGGTCATCGGGGTCATGCTCCTGGTGCTCACTCTGCTGTTGTCCTTCACCGGATACCTGCTCCCCTGGGACCAGCTGGCCTACTGGGCGGTGACCGTGGGGACATCGATGGCAGACTTCGTGCCGATCATCGGCGGCGGGGCGCGAGATGTACTGCTCGGAAGCGATCAGGTCGGGGCCGCCACCCTCCTGCGGTTCTACGTGTTGCACGTGGCTTTGCTGCCGCTCCTGATGGTGGGGCTGCTGATGGTCCACCTGTGGCGCTGGCGCAAG
The DNA here is from genome assembly GCA_003486285.1 of Actinomycetota bacterium. GTDB lineage: Bacteria > Actinomycetota > Acidimicrobiia > Spongiisociales > UBA11373 > UBA11373. Next base: position 4,028 of record DNGH01000088.1, on the reverse strand, counting down.
GACGCGATGCTCGATCAGACCGATGGCGGCGGTGAGGCATGAGCGACCTCGATCCCCGCGTGGTCCAGGGCAGGCGTGTGCTCGGCGTGGTCCCGGGGCAGCCCCCCGGAGGTGACCGCAAGGTCCCCGATGAACAGGATCTCGTGATGGTGTCGCCTCACCTGCTGGTGCGGCACGCCGTGGTCGCGCTTACGGTGCTGCTTCTGGTCCTGATCGTCGCCGTCCTGTTCGACGCACCGTTGCGCGAGGTGGCGAACCCCTTCGAGACCCCCAACCCCGAGAAGGCGCCGTGGTACTTCGCCGCTCTCCAGGAGTTGCTCTCGCACTTTCACCCGATGGTCGCCGGGGTGCTGGTGCCCGGGGCCATTGTCGGCGGCCTCATTGCACTCCCGTACATCGATCGCAGCCGGGCACTCCAGCCGCGACTTCGCAAGGTGGCGGTGGCCACATTCACCACCTTCCTCGTCGTGTGGGTGGTGCTCACCCTGATTGGATTCGCCTTCCGCGGCCCCAACTGGGGCTGGGTCTGGCCCTGGAACGAATGGCACGGTGAACTATGAACCGCGGTGTCGATCGGAGGGAGTTCCTCAGTCGAGGCTGGAAGGCCGGGGTGGTGATGATCGGCTGCGCCGGCGCTTGGACTTCGTGGGACCTGCTCCGGCCGCTGCCCGGTTCCGGGCTGAGTGGTGTGATCAAGACGGTGGCGGGCGATGAGGTGCCTGCGGACACCGCGGTCTATGTGCGCACCGCCCACACCTACCTCACCCGCATCGGCGATGAAGTGGTGGCTCTCTGGCAGAAGTGCCCGCATCTCGGATGCCGGGTGTCGTGGTGTGACAACTCCGGTGAGTTCGAATGCGCCTGCCACGGATCCAAGTTCAATCGAGCCGGCGAACACCGTTCCGGCCCGGCACCCCGCGGCATGGATCGCTTTGCGGTGACCGTGAACGCCGACGGCATCGTCGAGGTCGACACCGGAGCGGTCATCCAAGGGCCGCCACCGGGCTCCGAGACCATCGATGAGCCGCCACGAGGGGAAAGCTGCAGCTGAGATGACCGAGAAGCCGAGAAAGCCAGAGGCTGCCGTGCTCGAAGCGTCCACCCAAAGATGGATGCTGGCAGGGCTCGTCCTGATGGGACTCCTGGTGCTGGCCTTTCCCCTGTTCCGCTTCTACGAGCCCGCCCGGCGCGCCGATGCCCGCTTGCTCCAAGAGCAGTACCAGGCCGACCAGGGTGCCGAGGTATTCGCCACCAACTGCGAGTCGTGCCACGGTGTGGGTGGTTCCGGAGGCCTCGCTCCGGCGTTGGGGGCCCGCGACTTCCTCGAGACGGCCGACGACGCCCAGATCACCGCCTTGATCGCCCACGGCGTGCCCGGCACCGAGATGGTGGCGTACTCGCTCGACTACGGGGGCCCCCTGACATCGACTCAGATTCGGGCGGTCACCAGCTACCTGCGGTCCCTCGAGGCGGAGGCTGCGGCCAACCCGTTGTGGCGGACTCCGCTGGCGGACTCGAATCTCTCGGGGCGCGACCTGTTCAACATGGCCTGTAGCCGCTGCCACGGCATCGATCTCGCCGGGGTGGAGGACGTGGCGCCCGGTCTGGGGGGCGGTTCTGAGGCGGCCGAGGACTCCGATGCGAGGCTGGTCCGGCAGGTCTCCGAGGGTGGAGACGGCATGCCCCGCTTTGGCGGGGTCCTCACCCCGGAGCAGGTCGAAATGGTCGTCGCCTACCTGCGCCAGGTCCAGTCCGGCGGCTGAAACAGGTAGCAGCGTCAGGGGTGTTTCATGACGACGGCACCCGGGTCGCCAACCTTGCTCAAGGCCGTTTCCAGGCGAGCCGATATATCACGCATCGACTTTCCCCGGAGTGCGCCCGTGATCTTCGAAGACGACCTGCAGCGGCTGTTTGCCGGTGAGGTGGAGGAGCGCACCGCTCGGCTCCTGGCTGGCGCGGAGACGCTGGCTTCTGGGCCGCTGGGGGAGGAAGACCTGCGCACCATGGTCCGGGAGGGTCACACCCTGAAGGGCACCGCCCGGATGATGGGTTTCATCGCGATCTCCGACGCCGGGAAGGCGCTCGAGGAGGCCTGGCGCGGCGTCGCCTCCGGTGAGGTCACCCCCGACGAGGAGCTCGCCTCGGCGCTCGGGCTGCTCGCCAGCCAGATGGTGCCTGCGGTGCGGGCCGATCCCGCCTCGGGGACTCCGGGGCTGGCGACCGGGATGCGGACCCTGCGCCGTGCCCTGCGAGGGGAGGAGGAACCTGCTCCGATCGAGCCCCGGCTGCTCCGGCCCCAGGGCGATCTCGATGGACTGCTCGGTGCGATCGACTCCTGGGCCTTTGGGGAGACCGTGCGGGTCAATGCCGCCGGCCTGTTCCGCCTGATCAACGAGATCTGCTCGCTCCGCGTCGACTCGGAAGCCTTGGCCCATGCGGTGGGAGGGTTGGCCCGCGCCAAGCTCGACGCCGCAGCGATGGCGGAGGAACTGGAAGCGCTGGCGGCACTCGTCGGCAATGCCGATAAGGCGCTGCTCGACCTGCAGGCCCGGGCCGTCGACCTCGCCGCGGCTCCACTGTCGGAGATCGCGGCCTCCTTCCCGCAGCTGGTGCGCTACGTCTCGCGCCGCGCCGGCAAGGAGGTCAGGTTCGAGATGCTCGGGGTGGACCACGCCATCGATCGCCAGGTACTCGAGAGGCTGTCCGACCCTCTGCGCCATCTGGTGGTCAACGCGGTGCAGCACGGCATCGAGTCACCCGAGGAGCGCCAGGCGAGCGGCAAGCCGCGCACGGGCACGCTGCTGGTCTGCGCCGAGGTGCGAGAGCAGCGCCTTGAGATCGTGGTCGATGACGATGGGCGCGGCATCGATTGGGCAGCAGTCCGCCATACCGCGCTGCGGCGCGGCCTGATCAGCACCTCGGCGGCCGCCGATCCGGACGTGCTCCGCAGCCTGCTCTTCTCTCCCAATTTCTCGACGGCCGAGCCCTCGGCCATGATCAGCGATGGTCACGGCCTGGCAATGGTCGCCGCGGCGGTCGAGGCTCTCCAGGGCACCGTCGTCCTGGACACCCGTCCCGGTGAGGGCACCCGGATCACCATCACCGTTCCCACGAGCCGGGCGCTCCAAGATGCGGTCCTGGTCGCCGCCGCGGGACAGACCTGGGGCATCCCCGCGATTGCGGTCCTGGATCGCCTGCCGCTCGCTGCGGCCGGCCTCCGCCCGGTGGCGGGGCGGCTCGAGATGACTTGGGGCGGCAGCTCGATCCCGGTGATGTCGCTCGCCGAGGCGGTGGGACTGCGAGACACCCGGGAGCCCGGCCGCGTCGTGGTGGTGTCGACCTCGCTCGGCCCGACAGGCTTTCTCGTCGATGAGGAGTTGGGCCGGCGCCAGGTCGCCGCCCGTGAGCTGGGGCCGATCCTCGAAGGCGTTCCCCATCTCACCGGCGCGGCCATGCTCGGTGGCGGCGACGTCGTCGTGCTGGTCGATCCCAATCGTCTCACCGCGACGGCGCGGGCGCGGCGGGACACCGGTCCGCGGCGCCGGGTCCTCGTCATCGACGACTCCCGCGGCGCCCGGCAGGTCGTCGGGGGAGCGCTGGGTTCCGCCGGTTTCGAGGTCGATCTTGCCGCCAGCCCCACCGAGGCACTGTCCGTCCTCGCCGAGCAGACCTTCGACGCCATCGTCATGGATTACGTCCTGCCGACCATGGACGGCGCCACCCTGGCGGCCAAGGTGCGCCAGCTGGGAGTCAAGGTCCCGATCGTCATGCTGTCCGGTGCCGCCACCGCCGAGGACCAGAGCCGCGCCCTGGCGGCCGGGGCCGACGCCTATCTCGACAAGGACGATCTTCGCCAGGGAGCCCTGGCGGCCGAGATCACGAAGCTGATTGCGGCGGCGTAGCGGCCGTTACCGGTTGCCCGTCGCCCGTCGCCCGTCGCCCATCACCACCCGGCACCCGGTACCCGGTACCCAGGCTCTGGCATCTGGCATCTGGTATCTGGCATCTGGGTTTTCCATCAAGTCGGC
>DNGH01000195.1 GCA_003486285.1 Actinomycetota bacterium | reverse complement strand
CATGGCGATCTCGTATGTCTCCTGGATCGTGGAATGGGCATGATGCGGTGGGGCGTACAGCGCATACAGCTTCAACTCGTCCTCCCCGACATTGAGGATGTTGTGCCATGTGCCCGCGGGAACGATGATCGCGAAGTCTTCCCTGGCGGTTTGCTCGAAGCTCAATTCGTCTTCTTTCGGGCCCATGACGACCTTTGCAGTCCCCTGCTCGATCCGCAGAAACTGATCAGTGTCGGGGTGGACCTCCAGTCCGACCTCACCATCCACCGCGATGCTCATCACCGTCATCTGGAGATGGGATCCGGTCCATTTGACGGTCCGGTAGTTTCGGTTCTCGAGGGTGAGTGTCTCTATGTCCGTCACGTAGGGCTCGGGACCGTAGTCGCGCGTATCCATTCGGGGACCTCCTTGCCGGCACCCTCTGTCAACCTTTCCATCAAGAATCTACCCCGAGGCCGGAAGGAGAAACACGGCAACCCGAGGAGCAGGGTTCCGATCAGAGCGGTCGGCGTCGGTCCGCGGGAACGTGCGATCGAACCCCGGCGCGGCGAGCGATGACGGGATCGGATGCTTCAGGCCCCTGACCTCACCTGCCGGCGTTGCGTAGCGCGATGTGCGAGACTCGACCGCCATGACGCAGTTGGCAGCGCCCGGGGAAGGCATCACCTACGAGGAACTGCAACTGGCGACCCGCAACCGGGGCATGCCGCTCGAAGGCCTGCGGTACGACGTGACTCCGGTCGGTCTGCACTACCTGCTCGTGCACTTCGACATCCCCGCGGTGGATCCCGACACCTGGCGGTTGGCCATCGACGGTGCCGTCGCCACTCCGCTGCACTTGACCCTCGATGACGTCCGGTCGCGGCCGGCTCGGACCGTCCCGGTGACCCTCGAGTGTGCCGGCAACGGCCGGGCTCGGCTGAGTCCCCGCCCGATCAGCCAGCCTTGGCTCCTGGAGGCGGTGGGGACCGCAGAGTGGACCGGCACGCCGTTGCGAGGGATCCTCGACGATGCCGGGTTGGGTGACGACGTCGTCGATGTGGTGTTCACCGGCGCCGACCGCGGCGTCCAGGGGGACCTTGAGCAGGCCTATCAGCGGGCGTTGCCCCCGTCCGAGGCGCTGCGCGACGAGGTGATGCTCGTCTACGAGATGAACGGCCGCCCCCTGGAACCGCAGCATGGCTTTCCCCTGCGGCTGATCGTTCCCGGCTGGTACGGGATGACCCACGTGAAGTGGCTCACGCGCATCGAGGCGATGACCACGCCGTTTGCCGGATACCAGCACGAGGCGTACCGCTACATCCAGGCCGAGGGTGAGCAGGGCGAACCGGTCACGCGGATGAAGGTTCGGGCGCTGATGGTGCCGCCGGGGGTGCCGGACTTCTTCACTCGGACCCGACTGGTCGGGCCAGGCATCGTGCCGATCACCGGCCGGGCGTGGTGCGGGACCGCACCGGTGGCCCGGGTCGAGGTCGGCGTCGATGGTGAGTGGCGTGAGGCTGTCCTCGGCGCCGCCACGGGACCCTGGGCGTGGCGACAGTGGTCGTTCGACTGGGAAGCCAGCCGCGGCGACCACGTGGTGATGTGCCGCGCCACCGACGCCAATGGCAACACCCAACCCGTGGAACAACCCTGGAACCTCAACGGGATGGGCAACAACCTCGTGCAGGAGGTCCGGGTTCAGGTGCGCTGAGGCGGCCGGACGATGTCGAAGTCGCTCTGACCTGCGACGACACCTTCCCCCTCCGGCAGTTCCGTGGGATTCGGCGTATCGCTACCAGGGACATACCGTGTTGCCATGCAGATAAGCCAACTGTCCGCCATCGACGACACCATCACTCGTTTCCTGGGGCGGTGGAGCATCACCGTGCTGCGAATCTCGGTCGGGGTCGTCTTCGTCTGGTTCGGGGCCCTCAAGGTCTTCAACGTGACCCCGGTCGCGGACCTCGTTGCCGACACGGTCTACTGGGCCGATCCCGACTGGTTCGTACCGCTGCTCGGGGTCTTCGAGATCGTCGTCGGGGTCAGCCTGCTGGCGCGGCGCGCGCTGCGGGTCACGCTCGGCCTGTTCGCCCTGCAGATGATGGGCACCTTCCTCGTCCTTGTCGTGCAGCCTGACGTCGCTTTCCAGGACGGCAATCCCCTCCTCCTGACCGTCGAAGGCGAGTTCGTGATCAAGAACCTGGTGCTGCTGTCGGCCGGCATGGTCGTCGGAGCCACGGTGCGTCGCCGGCAAGCGATTGCCCGCTCGGGGTCCGCTCCCTCGGAACCCACCTTCACCAATGTGTGACGATCAACTGAAGCGACCGGCGGTATCACTGGGTGGCAGCGTCGGTGCCACCGTCACGCCTGCCGTGCGTCGGATGCGCCAGGAGCGTCTGGGTGAGGAACTCAGGGCGGAACTAGGGTCCGATGAAGTCGCGTGGCTCGATGCTGAACTCAGGTGATGTGCTGTCGCTCGACCTAGGCCGGCCATCGGCGAGACCCTCTGCCTGATCCTCGACATCCCTCGTAGTGGCGCTCGCCGTCAGCCGATCGCCTTCGCCAGTTCCGCTCCCCACTCCCGGGCGCGGTCGATCTCGCCCTCGCGCAGCGGGCCGTACTTGCCGGTGACGATGTACCCCTGCGGCTTGCCGATGGTCTGGTAGCCCTGCTTCCCGAGGGCCTTTGCGATCGCCGGAGCGGCGCTGCCGAACGGCCCGCGCACCCGGGTGTCGAACGCCGCGCCGCGGCCCTGGCCCGGTGGCACCGTCTTCAGCCACTGCTGCATCGGGGGATGGGAGAGGTCGGGGGGATGCGGCGCCGCGGTCTCGTTGTGCAGACTGGCTCGCACCTTCTCGCTGGGCATGCGAAAGGCGAGCACCGGCGATCCCGCCACAATCAGGTCGGCGCCCTTGATGACCTCGGGGGTCGCCTCGAGAGTGGACAGGCAGCGCGCCTCCTTCCCGAGGCCCGCGGCGATGGCGTGGGCGATGGCGGCGGTGTTGCCCCACAGCGATTCGTAGACGACGACGGCCTTCACGATCCCACCCTCCTTACGGCTCGACGATGACCTTGATGGCGCCGTCGCGGCGCTCGTTGAAGGTGGCCAGCGCCTCGGCGAACTCGCCGAGGGGGAAGGTGTGGGTATGGAGTTCGTTCACCCGGATCCTGCCGTCGGCCACCAAAGGGATGACGTGGCGCATCTCGCCGGCGGTGGCGCGCACCCCGACCAACTGCTTCTCGTGGAGGACGAGATCCTGGAACGAGATGGCGACCTCGCGCACCGGGATGCCGACCACGGCTGCGGTGCCTCCCTTGCGCAACATCGACAGGCCCCAGCCGAACGACTCGTCGGCCCCGGCACAGTCGAGGACCACATCGGCGCCGAGTCCGGCGGTGGCGGCGCGCACCGTGGCCACCGGGTCGACCTTGGTGAAGTCGACGATCTCGCTGCCCATCGCCGCCGCCTTCTGGAGGCGGTCACCGCGGCCCACCATGATCACCCGCCCCGCCGCCATCGCCCGCGCCGCATCGGCGGCGAGGAGCCCGATGGGTCCGGGGCCGATCACGGCGACGTTGTCGCCGGGGTCGATCCCGCCGCGGTTGGCGGTGTGCAGGGCGATCGAGGCCGGGTCGAGCAGCGCACCCTGCGCATAGGTCAGGGTGTCGGGGAGGTGGAATACCGACTTCAGGCCATGCACCACGAACTCGGCGAAGGCCCCCTGCCAGGTGTGGCCGTAGTGGCGATGCACGGAAGGGTCGCCGTAGTTCTCGCAGAGGTTGTAGCGGCCCTCGATGCACAACTGGCAGAAGCCGCAGGCATCGTGCGAGGTCCCCGCCACCCGGTCGCCGATGGACCAGCCATGGTTGGCGGCGTTCTCGCCCAGCGCCACCACCTCCCCGGCCCACTCGTGTCCGGGGATGAACGGATAGGAGGGTGGCCAGAACCCGGCGTAGTCGCCCTTGACCAGGTGGGAGTCGGTGCCGCAGATCGAGATCGCAATGACCCTGCAGAGCAACTCGTTGCGCCCCACTTCGGGGAGGGGCACCTCCTGAATGGAGAAGTCGTTCGGCGCGGCGAGGACCAGGGCCTTCATCGCCGCCTCAGATCAGGGCCAGGGGATCGACCATCGATCCGGTGGCGCCGCGGATCTTCACCGGGAGCATCACGAAGAGGAACTCGTAGACCTGGTCGCGGGCGATCTCCTCGAGGTAGACGCTCTCCAACAGGTAGATCCCGTTCTCGATGAGCAGCTTGGTGTGGACCGGCTGCGGGTTGGCCGGGGTGCCCCGATCGGGTGCGGGTTGTACCTCGTAGGTCTCGGTGTCGGTGCCGCTGGCGACCACACCCTTCTCCAGGAGCCACTCCGCGGCGGAGAGGTCGGGTCCGGCGGTCTTGTGCTTGGCCATCTCCGTCGCATCGGGCCAGTACTTGAGGTATCCGGTGCGGATCAGGACGACGTCCCACTGGCGCACCTCGACTCCCTGGGCCTTGGCGATCGCCTGCAGTTCCTTGGCGCCGACCGGCTCGCCGGCGGGCAGGGCATCGATGCCGCGGTAGGCCGGGGGATCGAGCAGCACCCCGCGGGTGAAGAAGGGCGGCAGTTTCTCGGCGTCGCCGACCGACGGTCCGTGGTCGGTGAGGTGCTCCCTGGTGTTGCCTCCGCCGTACCAGTGGTTGTCGTCGCCCACGGTCATGTGCCCGAGGGCGTCGACATGGGTGCCGGAGTGCGAGGTGGCCATCACGTATTCGGCCATGTATCCGAGGCCGGCGTCGTTGGGTGGCCCCCAGGGTTGCGCCTTCTCGGCCTTGATGCCGGGAGGGGTGCGGTAGTTGAGCACCTGGAACGGGGGATGCCCCGGGAAGAGCGGCATCCCGGGGAAGCGTGCCGCCGCCAGGGAATAGTGGCGGCCGGTCTTGACCATGCGGGCGGCATCGACGATCACCGACGCCGGGATGTCCCTGACGGGACCGATGTGCTGGTACTGGGTCATGTGCGCTCCTTCAACGCCCGCCACACCCGCTCGGGGGAGAGGGGCAGGTCGCGGATCACGGCACCGGTGGCGTCACGCACCGCGGCGGCGATCGCCGGAGCGGTGCACAGCAGGCTGCCCTCGCTGATCCCCTTGACCCCGTACGGGCCGGGCCCATCGGCGTTCTCGATGGAGAACGAGTGGAGTTCCTTGGGAAGGTCGAGGCTGGTGGGGATGCGGTAGTCGATGGCGCCGAGGTTGCGGGTGCGACCGTCGGGACCCCAGATGAGGTGCTCCATCAGGGTCTGTCCCATGCCCATGATGGCGGCTCCCTCATCCTGTCCGGTCACCTGCACCGGGTTCAGGGCGAACCCGACGTCACCCACGGTGATCTGCTTGAGGACCGTGGTCTCTCCGGTCTCCTCGTCGACGGCGACATCCACCGCGGTGCAGTTGAACTCGAAGAAGAGGGCGGTGCCACCGAGGGGATGCTCGGCGATGGCGTCCTTGCGAGCCTCGCCGTTGCCGACCACCTCGCCCCCCATGCGGCCCAGCACCCGCGCCAGCACTACGGGGAGGGGCTCCTCACGATCGGCGATCCGCATCACGCCGCGATCGATGGTGATGGCGGCATCGGCGATCTCCTCCATCTCGGCGATGCGCGCCCTGAGCTTGCGCTGGATGTCGCGGCAGGCGTTGAGGACCGCATTGCCCATCAGCACCGAGGAGCGGCTCGCCGAGGTCTGCTGGTCGTAGGGGACGACCGCGGTGTCGCCCATGACCACTGCCACACAATCGAGCGAGATACCGAGCTCCTCGGCGACGATCTGGGCGTAGATGGTCCGGGCCCCCTGGCCCATGTCGGAGGTGCCGGAGAAGACGATGGCGCTGCCATCGGCGAGGAAGCGCACCGTGGAATAGGAGAGGCCGGTGGTGGGCCCGGACTTCACACCGATGGCGATGCCGCGGCCCTGGCCCTGGGGCAGCGGGGTGCCCCACTTGATCTCCGCGGCGGCCTTGCGCACCGTCTGCGCCCAGTCGCCATCGGCGGGGGTGTCGCCGGGGACGTGCTCCTCGCCGTACTTGACCAGGTTCTTCAGCCGGATCTCCAGCCGATCGACTCCGGCGGCGATGGCGGCCTCGTCGAGGTTCGACTCGCGCGCCCAGGTGACCTGGGGGATGCCAAAACCCCGCATCGGGTGGGTCGGCGTGGTGTGCGACAGGATCGACCGGGAGACGATGCGCACCGCCGGCGTCCGATACGGCCCCGCCGAGAGGAAGGAGCCCTTGGCGCTGACCCGGTCCCCGGTGTCGGCGTAACAGCCGATGAGGAAGTGATTCTCGAAGTCCTGGAACACCAGGGTGCCGTCCCGCTTGATCCCGGTGCGCACCTTGATGCGCGCCCCGGTGCGCCGCACCGCCTGGAAGGCCTCCTCGAGGGTGAGGATCAGACGCACCGGACGCCCGGCGCGCAGGGCCAGGAAGGCGACCAGCGGCTCGAGCTTGGTGTGCTGCTTGCCACCAAAGGCGCCGCCCGGGTCGGGGGCGAACACCCGCACCTTGGCCATGGGCAGGCCCAGCACCTTGGCCACGGTCTTCTGCAGCTGATAGGGATGCTGGATGCTGCTCCACACGACGATGCCATCGTCGTCGGGGGCGGCGATGAACCCGTGCGGCTCGATGGCGAACTGGGTCTGGCTCGGCCAGTCGTAGGTGTGTTCGACGACGATGTCGGCCTCTTTGGCGGCGGCGTCGACGTCGCCCCACCCGAAGTGGTACTCGGACAGGATGTTGGAGTCGACATTCGGCCCGGGTCGGCGGATCGCCGGGTCCTGCACCAGAACGGCATCGGGGGCCAGTGCGGCCTCGAGGCTGTGGATGGCGGGGAGCACCTCGTACTCCACCTTCACCAGGCGCACCGCCTCCTCGGCGAGGTCCTTGGTGTCGGCGACCACTGCCGCCACCGCCTCGCCGTGGTACTTGGTCTCGCCGTCGGCCATGACCGGGCGGTCCTGGTACTCGGGGCCAAAGCGCGGCATCGGCTTGGGGAGGTCGTCGGCGGTCATGACGAAGTGGACCCCGGGGAGCGCCTCGGCCGCCGACTTGTCGATCGAGACGATCCGGGCGTGGGCACAGTCCAGGGTCACCAGCTTGGCGTGCAGGACGTCGGCGACGGGGATGTCGGCGACGTACTGCTGCGCCCCGGTCACCCGTCCGACACCGCCGATACGGTGCGCCCTGGCCCCGATCCCGCCCTGGTCCTTCATGACTGCACCTCCCCAGCGGCGGCCAGCACCGCCGCCCGGATCTGCTCGTAACCGGCGCAGCGACACAGGTTGCCGGCGAGCGCCTCGTTGATCTCCTCCGGTGTGGGATGCGGGCTGCGCTGCAAGAGGGCGCGGGCCGACATCAGCTGCCCGGGGATGCAGAACCCGCACTGGGCAGCACCGGTGTCGAGGAACGCCTGTTGGAGCGCATCGAGCCGGCCCTCCGGGGCCAGGCCTTCGACGGTGAGCACCTCGGCGCCATCGGCCTCGGCGGCGAGCATGAGGCACGAGTTGATCGGCTTGCCGTCGACGATCACGGTGCAGGCACCGCACTCTCCGACCACGCAGCATTCCTTGGTGCCGGTGAGCCCGACGTCGTCACGCAACACATCGAGCAGAGTGTGGCTGGCGACGATGTCGACCGAACGCGGGCGTCCGTTGACGGTGAGCTCGAGGTGGAAGGTCTCGGTCATGCTGTCTTTCCTAGGCGTTCGAGGGCGGTGGCGAGGGCGCGGGCTCCAAGCACCGGGAGCATGGCCACACGGTATTCGGGTCCGGCACGCATGGAAGTGGGAGAGGGACTGGCCTTGGCGAACAAGGCCGCCAGCACCGGCGCCTTCTGCTCCCGGTTCGCCTTCGGGTCGGCGAGCACCCCGCTCTCGTCCATCACCAGGAGGGCCCGCGGTCCGACGCTGCCGTAGGCAAGGCGCGTGGTGCCCTTGGAGTCGACCCCGCAGCACAGCGTGATCGACGCCAGGTCGGTGCCGTGACGCCGGGTCATCCGGGTGTAGGCGGCGGCGATGGGCCGGTCCATGGGCAGTTCGATGGCGACGACCATCTCCGCGGGACCGAGCGCCACCTTCCCCGGGCCGATGACGAACTCGTCGATGGGCATCCGGCGCCTCTCGGTGCGGGAGGCGATCACCATCTCTGCCCCGTAGACCAGGAGCGGCGGGGTGGTGTCGGCGGCGGGGGAGCCGTTGCAGATGTTGCCCGCCAGGGTGGCGCGGTTGCGGATCTGCACCGATCCCACCACAGCAGCCGCCTCGGCCAACGCCGGGAAGCGCTCCAGGACGGTGGGATGCCTCTCCAGGTCGCCCATGACGGTTCCCGCGGTGATGACGAGCCGCTTCCCCTCGACTCGAATCGCGGGACGAAGCTCCTCGATCCGCTTCAAATCGACGACGACCTCGGGAGTGCGCCAGCGGTTGCGCAGCTCGATGACGAGGTCGGTGCCGCCGGCGAGGAGCCGGGCCTTGTCGCCGTGCTCCTCGAGCAACCCGAGTGCCTCCTCGACGGTGGCGGGTCGGAGATACCGGAAGGCCTGCATCAGTTCACCTCAACACCTTGTCCGCCTCGTCCATCAGGGCCTGGGGGTTGGCGGCACGGATCATGTAATAGGGGCGGACACAGAACTTGCCAAGGAAGGCGGCGCGACTCTGCCGCCGCTCCACGGTGTCGACGAGCGGCATCGGCCAGCCGGATACGAGCAGCTCGTTGAGGTGCAGGTAGTTCTGCACCGAGTGCAGCGACTGATACTCCCGCTCGTAGGGGATCATCTCCTTGAGGCTCGGATCGAAGTTGCCGTCGATCGCGGGGACCAGCACCACGTCGACGTTGCTGGGATCGGCGTACTCGGTCCAGGTCGGCATCGTGTCGCCGAAGAAGATCTGGGCGCCGCGCTCGGGTGCGGCCTTGTCGGCACGCTCGGTGCCCTTTTCTCGATTCTTGATGAAGACGGTCTTGGAGCCGAGGACCGCAACGCCCGTGTCGTCGATCACGGTGGTCTCGGTGGAGATCAGTTGGCCACCGCGGCGGCAGGCCTCGATCTGGCTCATGCTCTTGCCGTGATTGGACTCACCGCCGAGAAGCAGCACGGTCCTGTCGCGGTAGCGGACCGCGGCGGAGTGGAACGGGTGCAGCCCGTTGTCCTCGAGCTTCAGCGTGAGCAGCGAGATCAGCGCCTTCTGGATCGGACCCACCGCCCAGGCACCCTCGAAGTGCATGGTGCGGCCGTCCCATGTGACCGACAGTGCCGGCGCATCGAGCTTCCACACCAGATCGGGCTCGCCGAGGGTGACCTTGGGGTCCACCGCGACCGCGGCGAGGCGGTAGTTGAGGAACTCCATGCTCTCGAGGACGTGCTCGGGCACCTGCTTGCCGATCACGTCCACCCGAATCCGGGCGGACCCGGCCGACATCTGTTCCGTCAGCGTTGCCATTCGCGCTCCTCGTCGTTTCGCCCCATCGTGTCCGGTCCCCCCTTTTCTCCCCCCGAAGGGG
>DNGH01000238.1:2436-6616 GCA_003486285.1 Actinomycetota bacterium | reverse complement strand
CTCAACTCCAAACTCTCAACTCTCTCCCGACCGAATCGCCTGCATGAGTAGAGCTGGATCCACATTCCCCCCGCTCAGCACCACCACCACCGGGCCGGTGCCGGGGACCATGCCCTCGAGCAGGGCGGCGAGGCCGACGGCGCCACCGGGCTCGACGATGAGACGCATCTCCTCATAGGCCACCGCCATCGCCCGTAGCACCGCCGGATCGGAGACGGCGTGGGCGCCGCCGGCGAGGCGGCGGTTGACCTCGAAGGTGATCTCGCCGGGCATGCGGTTGAGAAGCGCATCGCAGATCGAACCACCGGTGCGGTCGGTGGCGACGCGGGTCCCGCTGGCCAGGGAGCGAGCGTGGTCGTCGAAGCCCTCCGGCTCGACCAGGTGGACGCAGGCTCCGGGGAGCTCCACCTCGAGGGCGATCCCGATTCCGGCGGCGAGACCCCCGCCGCTGGCGGGAACGAGGACGATCGGCGCCTCCAGATTCGGGTCCCAGTCGGCGGCGATCTCGAGCCCGATGGTGCCCTGCCCCGCCATCGTCCAGGGATGGTCATAGGGCGGGAGGATGGTGGCGCCGCTGGCGGCGGCGATGGCGGCGGCGATCTCCTCACGGCTCTCCCGCTCCCGGTCGTAGGACACCACGGTGGCCCCGTGCCCTTTGGTGCGGGCGATCTTGGTGGCGGGGGCATCGGCAGGCATCACGATCGTGGCGGGAATGCCGAAGCGGGCCGCAGCCGCGGCGACCCCCTGGGCGTGATTCCCCGACGAGTAGGCGACCACCCCTCTGGCCCGATCCGGTGCCGGGATCCGGGAGATGAAGTGATACGCCCCGCGGAACTTGAACGAACCGGTGACCTGCAACATCTCGGGCTTGACAAACACCGTCCGTCCGAGGCGACCGCTCAGGATCGGCGCCGCCAGCAGTGGAGTGCGCACCGCCACCCCGGACAGGATCGCGGCGGCGCCCTTCACGTCTGCGATCGTCGGCGGGTGCAGGCTCACCGCGGGGACGGTAGCGCCCATCGGCTGCGGGCTACCCTCGGACGCCGATGCGCCTGACACTCCGCTCCGGCAGCGACGACGTCGCCCGCGCCGATGCCTCCCTTCTCGCTGCCATGGGACTCCCCGGGGGTGGAGTGGTACGCCTCGGCAGCACTCACGCCCTGGTGCGGCCCGGTGACATGCGCACCGCCACCGAGTTGGTGGCGAGTCCCGAGGTGATCGCCAATGCCGGTCTCGCCGTCGGAGCCTCGGTCGACGCCGTCCGGGTCAACCTGCCTCCGGCGACGCTGGTCATGATCGGTGGCGAGTCGTTGCCCGTCGACATCCGGCATCTGGCCCGCGCCCTGCACGGCCGCCCGGTCACGATCGGCGATCACATCGCCATCCCCGCCACCGAGTCGCAACCCGCGGCGACCCTCACCATCGCCGCGGTGAAGCCGAACGGCGCCGCGTTGATCGGCGGCGGCACCGTGCTCCAGGCGACCGGCGACCCCGGCGGGAGCACGGTGATCACCCACGACCCGGGGGTGGTGCCCGGCGAGGGTCCTAGCACCGCGGCCGCCCTGGTCGCCGGGCTCGAGGCGGAACTGGACACGCTCACGGGGTGGCTCCGGCTGCTCACAGGCGCCGATGCCCTTCCCGAGGCCTGGGGGCTGCCCCGGGTGGCCGGGGTCCTGCTCGCCGGGCCACCGGGGTGCGGCAAGTCGGAGCTGGTGGCGGCCGCCGCGGCGCGAGCGGGAGCCACCGTCAACGAGGTGACCGTGGACCTGGTGTTCAAGCCGGAGCGACTCGTCGACATCCTCGACAGGGCCGTCAAGACCGTGCCGAGCCCGGGAGTGCTGTTCATCGACCGGATCGACACCGTCGCCGGCGCCGATGCCATGTTCCGCACCCAGGCCGCCGCCATCATGCGCTGGTTCCTCGATGCGGTCGCCGACCGCCCCCGTCTCGCCTGCATCCTCGGTGTGGCGTTGCCCGGATCCCTCGATCCCGCCGTCGCCGCCTCGCCACTGCTGCCCCGCACGCTCACGGTTCCCCCACCCGACCTGGAGCGCCGCACCCTGCTACTGGAGGCGGCACTGCAGCGCGTGCCCAGGGCCGATGTGGACGTCGCCGCGCTGGCGGCGCGCACCGCCGGGTTCTCCGGCGCCGACATCGTCGCCGCGGTGGTGGCCGCCTCGGCGATGGCAGCCGGGGCCGGTACCGGCGTCACCGGGGCGATGCTGGGGAGGGCGATCGCCGACACCACCCCGTCGCTCGGTTCGGTTCCCGGCGGCGAGGTCCCCGCTCACGGATTCGAAGCCGTCGCCGACCTCACCGAGGTCAAGCAGCGCCTGACCGAGGCGGTGATCTGGCCGATCACCGACCCCGGGCGCTTCGAGCGCGTCGGGATCGAGCCGCCGCGCGGCCTGATCCTCTCCGGCCCTCCCGGAACCGGAAAGACCTTCGTGGTGCGCGCCGTCGCCCACGAGTCGGGTGCCGCCTTCTTCCCGGTCAAGGGTGCCGAGCTGCTCGACAAGTTCGTCGGCGAGTCCGAACGCGGGGTGCGGGAAATCTTTGCGCGGGCGCGAGCCGCGGCTCCATCGATCCTGTTCTTCGACGAACTCGATGCCCTGGCCCCGGTGCGGGGACGGTCCACCACCTCGGTGACCGACAGCGTCGTCGCCGCCCTGCTCACCGAGATGGACGGCATCTCCGTTCGCGGCGACGTCGTGGTGATCGGTGCCACCAACCGCATCGACCTCATCGACCCCGCCCTGCTCCGCGCCGGACGCCTCGAGACCCACATCGAACTGGGACTGCCCGATGAGGCGGCGCGCCGGGCGATGCTGGGGATCACCGACGTGCGCTTTGCCGCCGACGTCGATCTCGACTCCATCGCGACTTCCACCGCCGGCATGTCGTTTGCCGACATCGCCGGGTTGTTGCGTGAGGCGGCCCTGGAGGCCCTGCGCCAGGACTCCACGGCGATCGCGGTCACCGCGGCCCACCTCGAATCCGCCCTGGCGCGCTGGCGGCGCACCTTGTGAAGACCCGCGTCGTCTTGCGGGTGATCCTGGCGCTGGCACTGGGGCTTGCGGCATGCGGCGACGCCGCGATCCCCGTCGACGAGGTCCCGGCGATACCGGAGGTGACACCTGCGGAATTGCGAGCGGAGCTGGCGGCCTCCCCGCTCCCGGTCGTGCTCAATGTGTGGGCGTCATGGTGCGCTCCGTGCCGCTCCGAGGCACCGCTGCTGCGCGCCGCCGCGGCGTCGGGCGCTGACCTGCGATTCATCGGGATCGACGTGCGCGACACCCAGGAGGCGGGGCGAGCCTTCATCGGGGAATTCGGCCTCACCGCCCTCGACCATCGCTTCGACCCCTCCGGGGCGGTGCCGCGCCACCTGGGCGGCGTGGGGGTGCCGCTCACCTACTTCTTCTACCCGGGCGGCGAACTCGCCTATCTCCATCGCGGCGTGATCGACGAGCGCACCCTCGCCCTGTGGATCGACGTCATCTCCGGAACGGGCTGATGGAGTTCCGCCTGCTCGGTGCCGTGATCGTCGCCGTGGCGGCCGCGACCGGGACCATCGCCGTCATCCATCGCACCGCGCCCGTCACCAGGCGTCGCCTGCTGGACCTGGTCGCCACCGGGTTGCTGGGAGGCATCGCGCTCGGACGAATCTGGGCGATGGTCGCCGCCGGCACCAATCCGATCGCCCACCCCCTCGACCTCCTCATCGTGCGCGGCGGCGTGGACACCGTGGGTGCCACCATCGGCGCCCTCGCCGCGGTCGCCTGGGCGACGCGCTCCGACCTGGTGCCGTTGCTCGATGCTCTCGCCCCCGCGGCGACATTCGGG
This sequence comes from Actinomycetota bacterium, assembly GCA_003486285.1. Classification (GTDB taxonomy): domain Bacteria; phylum Actinomycetota; class Acidimicrobiia; order Spongiisociales; family UBA11373; genus UBA11373. The sequence continues at coordinate 2,773 of DNGH01000238.1, read as the reverse complement.
CTCGCCGGATGGCACGCCGGTTGCCTGGCGCGCAGCGCCTGCCTGGGAACCCCGACCACGCTGCCCTGGGGATGGCCGGCAACGGGCGGCGGGCCCGACCGCCACCCCGTCGAGATCTACGCTGCGCTGCTCCTGGTCGCCGCAGCACTGGCCGTCCTGCGCCTCTGGCGGCGCCACCCCGGCACCGGCCGCGCCACGGCTCTGGCGCTGGTCACGGTGGCACTGGTGCGCCTGGTCACCGAGCCCCTGCGACCGGTGCTCGGCAACGGTCTGATCGTGGAGTATGCGGTGGCGACCGCCGCCGCGGCGCTGCTGGCGGTGTGGGTGTGGCGGAGAC
>DNGH01000238.1:1530-2328 GCA_003486285.1 Actinomycetota bacterium | reverse complement strand
GACGGCTCAAGGCTGACGGCTGACAGCTGACAGCTGACAGCTTCTTCTTACACTCCCCTCCCATGTCCGCAGCCATCGCCTCCCTGGAATCCGTGGCGGTGCGCCGTCCCGGAACCCTGGTGCTGCGTGACATCACTTTTTGGCTCGAGGCGGGAGAGGCCGTGGGGTTGTTCGGAGCCAATGGATCCGGTAAGACGACGCTGCTGCGAGTGCTGGCCACCCTGCTCCGCCCCAGTTCCGGCACCGGCACCGTGTGGGGGGCACGGCTCGGCACCGCGGAGGTGGAGGCGGTGCGTCCCCGCATCGGCCTGGTGGCCCACGAGCCCGCCCTGGCACCGCACCTCAGCCTGGCGGAGAACCTGCATCTGGTGGCGGACCTGTGCGGGGCGGCACGCCCGGCCGCCGACCGGGTGCTCGCCGACGTCGGTCTGGGTGGGGCTGCGGGGCGACTGGTGGTGCACTGCTCGAACGGGATGAAGCGGCGCGCCGAGTTCGCCCGCATCCTGCTCACCAGACCCGAGTTGCTCCTGCTCGACGAGGCGCACGTCGGCCTCGACCCGGATGCCGGCCGCCTCGTGGCCCACACCGTCGCCGCCGTCACCGCCGCCGGTGGTGCCGTGGTGCTCGTCTCCCACGAGCGAGAGCGCGCCGCGGCGATGATCCACCGCGCCGTCGAACTGCGCGACGGCACCCTCACCGCGGTGGCACCATGACCCGCCACATCCGGATCCTCCTCGCGGCCCACCTGCGCGACGAGCGCCGCGCCGGCGAGGTGACCCGCGTCATCATCCCCTTCGG
>DNGH01000238.1:0-1349 GCA_003486285.1 Actinomycetota bacterium | reverse complement strand
GGGATGTTCTGGGCGGTGCTGCTGCTGTTCGGCACCATCGTCACCCAGCGCCAGAGTGCCACCCTGAGCGAGGCGCGGCGCGACATGCTCACGCTGCTCGGAGTCGACCCGGCGGCGCGCTTCGCCGCCGCGGCGTGCTCCGCCACGATCCTGCTCGTGGGCTTCGCCATCGCGGTGGGACTGGTGACGGTCGTGCTCTACGACCCGTCATTGGCCGGCCTCGGGTGGCTGGCACTGCTCGTCCCCCTGGCATGCGCCGGCCTCGCCATGGTGGGCACGATCGCCGGGAGCGTCGCCGGCGGTCTCGGTGCTCACGCCAGCCTCGCCCCGCTCCTGGTGGTCCCGATCTCGGTTCCGATCCTCCTGGCGGCGGCCCAGGCCACGGAGGGTTTGCGTGTGGGCGCCGGTATCCTCCGCTGGATTCTGCTGCTCGCCGTGGTCGATGTGGTTCTGGCCATGGCGGGAGTACTCACCGCCCGCCCCCTGGAGGAGTCGTGATCAGGCCGCTGGATGTCGCCGCCGGTGTGGTGCTGGCGACCGCACTCGCGCTCGGGCTCGCGGTGCCGCCGGACGCCGTCCAGGGCGACCTGCAACGGATCATGTACGTCCACGTCCCCTCGGCCTGGCTGGCCTACCTCTCCTTCTTCCTCACACTCGTCGGGAGCGTGGCCTATCTCCGCACCCGGCGGATCCGCTGGGACCACTTCGCCGGCGCCTCCGCCGAGGTCGGCGTGGTGTTCACCGGCCTCGCCCTGGCCACCGGGAGCATCTGGGGCAAGCCGGTGTGGGGGGTGTGGTGGACCTGGGACGCCCGCCTGGTGCTCACCGCGGTGATGTTCTTCGTCTACCTCGGCTACCTGGCGCTGCGCCGGGCGATCGAGGACCCGGAGCGGCGGGCCCGCCGGGCTGCGGTGTACGGGATCGTCGCGGTGCTGCAGATCCCGTTGGTGCACTTCTCGGTGGTGTGGTGGCGCGGGCTGCATCAGCCGCCGACCGTGCTGCGCCCGGGCGACCCACAGATCGACGGCCCGCTCCTGGCGGCACTTCTTGCCGGCGTGTTCGCCTTCACCGTCGTCTACGCCGCACTGGTGGCGCGTCGCACCGGGTTGGGGCGCCTCGAGGACGCACTCCTGGTGCCCACCGGCGACGCGACAGTGGCCGGTTCTGGAGTGTCGAGCCCCGGCGTGGTGGAGGGACGGCCGTGAGCGACTGGGGCTGGGTGTCGCTGGCGTATGCCATCGTCTACGGGACGCTGATCGGATACGTCGTCACGCTCGTGCTGCGCCGGCGCCGGCTCGGCGGAGGCGGGCGATGAGGCGGTATCGGCTGTTCCTGATCGCGGCGGGAGG
>DNGH01000244.1 GCA_003486285.1 Actinomycetota bacterium | reverse complement strand
GCCTGGCGTCGTGTGCCCTCTTTGCGAATCTCCCGCCGTCACGGTCGGGGGTCCGGGGCAGAGGACAGTGTATCGGTCTCGGGTACCGCTGGGTGAGGCAATCTGCAATCGCCCCGCCGTGCCAGCATCCGACCGGGTATCAGGGGATCATGGGGCCGTGCCCGTGTGGACCCCCTATCCGGCGCTTGACGCGGTCCTCCGCCGACTGCTCGACGGTGTGCGGACCGCCCTGGACGAATGCCTGCTCGGGGCATACCTACAGGGCTCGTTCGCGGTCGGTGACGCCGACGAGCACAGCGACGTCGACTTCATCGTTGCCACCACCGCGGCCCTCAGCCCCGACCAGGTCGATGGGCTCCAGTTGTTCCACGCTGCGCTGTTCGACGCCGGTCCCGAGTGGGCCCGTCACCTCGAAGGCTCCTATATCCCGTGTGAGATCCTGCGCCATCCGGGTCGAGCCGGAGAGCCGGTCTGGTACCTCGACCATGGCAGCCGCAGCCTGCAGCCCGACTCCCACTGCAACACCGTGGTGGTCCGGTGGATTCTCCGCGAGCACGGGGTGGTCCTGACCGGGCCTCACCCCCAGGACCTGATAGACCCGATCGGCGTGGCCGACCTCAGAGCCGAGATCATCCGGGACATCGACGACTGGGGTGGTGAGATCCTCGATCGACCCGACCGATATCGCAACCGCTTCTACCAGTCCTTCATCGTGCTGAATCTGGCGCGAATGCTCCACGACCTGGGTACGGGGACGGTCGGCTCGAAGCGGACCGGCGCCGAGTGGGCCAAGACCGCACTGGGCAGTCGCTGGGCCGGGCTGAACGACCGAGCCTGGGCAGGCAGGCCGGACCCGGCGCGGGCCGTCCGCGAGCCGGCCGACGAGAGCGACTTTGCCCTCACCCTGGACTTAGTGCGCGAGGTGATGGCACGAGCGGGGCGGGCCGACCGGTAAGTTTGAGTCGTGGCTCGCCAGGACATCACCATGACCGCCGCGGAGCAGAGCGCCTTCCTCGAGGCGGGGATGACCCTCATCGTCACCACCCTGGACAAGAAGGGACAGCCCCATGTAGCGCCGATGTGGTACTTCCTCGACCAGGGCAAGGTCGTGTTCCGCTCGTTCACCAAGTCGCAGAAGATCGTCAACCTGAGGCGCGATCCACGCCTCACGGTGCTGGTCGAGACCGGGATCGCCTACTCCGAGCTGCAGGCGGTGATGATCCAGGGAACCGCCCGCCTGATCGATGGCATGGACGATCCCGTTTACCTGCTCGAGACCTACCGCCGGCTCGCCGCCAAGTACCCGATGGCGGGACCCGACCCGATCGAACTCGACGCCGCCGCGCTGGAGGCCGCCTTCGGCCGTTTCGCCCCCAAGAACACCGCGGTGGTGGTGGAGCCGACCCGGGTGGTGAGCTGGGATCACCGCAAGCTCGATCGGGGGTACTAGGAAACGTTGCGACCTGTCGGCATCCGCTGTCGAGGTATCAGGTGTCAGGTGTCAGGTCAGAGAATCCGGAATTGGCTGATACCTGAAACCTGATACCTGACACCTTCCCCCCCAATGTGGCCGGACGCGCAGACGCCCCTACACTCCCCCCAACCGGGAGGCTGCATGCGGCGGGTCACGAGCGATGACACCTGACCGGGAGCACATTTCCCCGTTCGATCGGATCCCCGGGTTGGGGGTCCTTTTTTGTGGGACCGGCCGATGACCACGCTCCGCCTTCCCGGGTTGGTGGACGTCCACGTCCACACCCGCGATCCCGGGCAGACCCACAAGGAGACCTGGGCCAGTGCCACCGCGGCGGCGCTGGCGGGGGGCGTCACCACGGTCCTGGCGATGCCGAACACCACACCCGCGGTCGGCGACGTCGACTCACTGGACCTCGCCAAGGCGGCGGCGCGGCGCGGGGCACGCTGCGACTATGCCCTGTATGCCGGCGCCACCGCACTCAACGCGTCGAGTGCGGTTCGGCTGGCGCCCCGGGTGGCGGGACTGAAGTTGTACCTCGACCAGACCTTTGGCGACCTGCGCCTCCCCTCGCTCGACACCTGGTGGGAGCACCTGGCGGCGTGGCCGGCGACGCCCCCGGTGGTGGTGCATGCCGAGGGGGCGTCGCTGGCGGCGGTGCTCCTCATGGCCGCATGGCTGGAGCGCCCCATCCACCTCTGCCACGTCTCGCGCGCCGACGAGATCCGCCTGATCGCCCGCGCCAAGGACCGCGGCCTCGCGGTCACCTGCGAGGTGACGCCGCACCACCTGCTGCTCGATCAGTCGGATGCGGGCCACCTCTCCGGCCGCGGCACCGTCCGCCCGCCGCTGGGGACGCCGGCCGATCGCAAGGCGCTGTGGGCCCACCTCGACGTCATCGACTGCTTCGCCACCGACCATGCCCCCCACACCGCCGCCGAGAAGATGTCGGATCGTCCCCCGCCGGGCTTCCCCGGCCTCGAGACCATGCTCCCCCTGCTGCTCGACCAGGTGACGCGCGGGACCCTCGCCCTGGACGACCTGATCGCCCGACTCGACGCCAACCCGCGCCGCATCTTCGGCCTGCCCGCCGCCACTACGGTCGTCGAGGTGGACCCCGAGGAACGCTGGGTGGTGCGCGCCGCCGAACTGCACACGGCCTGCGATTGGACCCCGTTCGAGGGACGCGAGGTGCAGGGACGGGTCACCGCGGTGCGCCGCGGCAGCGAGACCTTGTTCGAAGAAGGAAGAGTGCTGGCCGCCGCCGGGAGTGGAGCGGACCTGAAAGAAGGAGACCCATCGAGATGAATGACGCGATCCTGCCGTTCGGTGACAAGAGGGAGGCGCCCTTCTACGGAAAGGACATCCTCTCGGTACACCAGTTCCGTCGCCCCGACCTGGACTACATCTTTGCGGTGGCACGCGAGATGCAGGCGATGGTGACCCGGGTGGGCACCTTCGACCTCCTCAAGGGGAAGATCCTCGCCAACGTCTTCTACGAGCCCTCGACCCGCACCTCGTCGTCGTTCACCGCAGCGATGGAGCGCCTCGGCGGCAGCGTGATCCCGATCAACGAGGTCCGCTACTCCTCGGTCTCGAAGGGCGAGTCGCTCCCCGACACGGTGCGCACCCTGGAGCGGTACGCCGACGTGATCGTCCTGCGCCACCCCGACGTCGGCGCCTCGGCTCTGGCTGCCGAGTACGCCTCGAAGCCGATCATCAACGCCGGCGACGGCATCGGGGAGCATCCCACCCAGGCACTGCTCGACCTGTTCACCATCCGCCGCCACAAGGGTCCGATCG
>DNGH01000282.1 GCA_003486285.1 Actinomycetota bacterium | reverse complement strand
TCCGGGTCGGGCGCGACCGATGTCTCCATCGTCGCGATCGCAGCGCGCACCTCCGCCTCGACCCGATCCGGGTTGAAGACCTGACGCGTGCGCAGGCCGAAGATCCCTCCGGCGGCACCCGAGAGATGTCCGACCAGGTGCTCGACCGAACGGAGCGCCTCCTCGATCCCCGCCACCCCGGACCCATCCGCGAGGCTGGAGACGACCGCGAGGCGGACCTGCGACCAGCGCTCCTCGAAGTCGAGCGAGCCACCCGCGGTCACCCCGGTGGCGGCGGCAACGCGGTGTGCTGCGGCCTTGGCCTCCTCCACCACCCGTCCGAGGTGCACCCGCTTCTCGTCGAGCCGCGAGGTGAGATGGGAGAACAACGCATCGATGCCGAGACGCGGTCCGATCGGCGGATCCGCCGCCACCTCGAAGACGACCGGGCGGGCGAAGCCGTCCGCACGCAGTAGTTCGATCAAGTGCGACCGCATCAGGCCGCGCTCATCCGGAGGCACCAGATCGATCTGGTTGAGAACAAAGACCATACGGTCGGCGGCGGCCGCCAGCGGGACGAGGAACTGGCGATGCAGCGCATCGCTGCCGTACTTCAGCGGGTCGAGCACCCAGATGCCGACATCGACCACCGGGAGGATCCCCTCGACACGACGACGATGCCCGGTCTCGACGCTGTCGACGTCGGTCATGTCCAGGATCGCCATCCCCGGCACGCGTCGCTGGGAGTGACGCCGGGCCACCCCGAGCCGGTCGAGCAGTTCGCCCAGCGCCGGCTCGGCGTCCTCGGGGACCCACGCCAGCGGATCGGTGGTGTGGGGGCGCACCGGGCTGGTCGAAGCCACTCGCTCCCCCGCCAGGGCGTTGAGCAGACTCGACTTCCCCACCCCGGTGCCTCCGAGCAGCGCCGCCACCAGGGTCGAGCCGAGATGGCCCACCCGGCGGCGCGCCTCGAGGGCGGCACGGCGGGCCCGGTCGAGGTCGTCGGGATGCAGATGGCCGTCGGCCAGGCCCACCACGAGATCGAGACCATCGACGATCGATCCGACGTCGGTCATGGCGCGGTCTCGAGGTCGAGGTCGGCGATGATCCCGGAGGGGAGCACGGGGCCGAGGGCGGAGGTGAAGCGGGTCGAGTCCGTGGCCACGATGCCGGCGAGCTCCTCGCTGAGGCGCTCCGCGGCGGCGGCCACCAGCCCGGGGTAACGGCGCAGCAGACGGCGCTCACGTCGATCCGGTTCGTGGCCGGGATCGAACACCGCGTCTCGGGCGGCTGCGGTCAGGCGGACGGCACGCCGGGGGCGCACCTTGCGGCCCGACAGCTCGGTGGCGAGGCGGGGCAGCTCGGACTGCCACCACTCGAACCGCTCGCGAGCGGTCTGCGGGGTCTCCCCGCCATGGGTGAACAACCCGGCACCGGTCGCCGCGCCGAGGCGGTCCCACCGGTCGGCGGAGTGGAGCGCGGCGCGGCCGGCACGACGCGCCGTCGCCGCAGCCAGCGCCGCGACAAGCGCCTCCGGGTCGTCTTTGATCTCGGCGAATGCGCCGGAGCGGACCGCCTCGGCCACCTGCCCGCCCGCCGATGAATAGGCGAGCCGCACCGGATCGCCCAATTCGACGCGACGTGCCGCCGCGGTGATGAGGGCGGTGCGGACGACGACCAGCGCCTCCTGCACCTGGGCGGTCGTGCCGGCCACCGTCCGGGACATCACGGCGACCCTTGCGGTGGGGTCGGCGATCAGATCGATCGCCTTGCGCAAGCCGATGACGGCTTCCGACGCCAGACCCTCTCTCTCGACGGAGATCACGCCTTCGGCGATGGCGATGATCCCCTCCGGCTCCGCCGTCGCCATCAGCCCGGCGCGAGTCAGTTTGTCGGCGAAGTCGGCGACCAGCACCCGCTGCAACTCCGGCGTCGGGGGGAGACGGTTGAGGACGAAAAGAGTGGTGACGCCACGATCGGCGGCGCGGCGCGCCAGTTCGAATCCGGCGGCGTCGGCGTAACGATTGGCCGCCGTGACGAGGATGCAGGCGTCGGCGACATCGAGCAGGTCGTGACAGACCGCCCGACCGGTGACGTCGCGCACGTCCGGCGGCGGAGTGTCGAGGATCACGACGCCGGGTGGTGGCGGGAGCAGGGTGTCGACCATCCGTCCGGGGAGCCGGCGCCGCATGGCGTCGAGGGTGGGGGGAAGGGTGTCCGGCCCCCACGCCACCGGCTCGGTCGTGGTGGGGCGGCGGACCCCGGTGGCGGTCAGCCGGCGCCGCGCCAGGGAGTTGACCAGTGTCGACTTCCCCGCCCCGGACACCCCGACCACCGCGACCACCAGGTCGGCCTCGGGATCCGTCACGCGGGGCAGCAGATACTCGGCGACCAGACGCCGGGCGGTGCCCGCCAGGACGACCGCCTCCGCCCCCGCCAGGTCCAGATCGATGCGCTCCAGAGCGGCGGCGACCGTGGCGAGTCGCTGCGGCGACGGAGCGTGGTCGGTCATGTTTCAGATTGTGGCACGCTCCCGGGCCGGCGCGGAGACAGACGGGGCCATTTCCGTCATACCGGGGTCGTACCTTGCCCTCATGACCACGGCGCTGCGCAGCATCGAACGGGACGAACCACCGGACGGGATCCGGGTGGAGGGCGACCGGGTGTCGATCGACGGCCTGACGGTGGTCGATCCGGACCTGGCGTCGCTGGTGGCGGCTGCGGCACCGGACTCCCGCCCCGACCTGGTGCGGCGCGTGCTGGCCGTCGGAGCCCGTGGTCTGGCCACCATGGGTGTCGGAGTCGATGTCGCCGCCGTCGACGAGCGGATTCGCCAGACCCTGGCCCAGCTCACCGACGAGGCCGAACGGCGCCTCGCCGCCGTGCTCGAACAGGGGCGCACGGCGATGCTCGCCCACTTCGACCCGGAGCAGCGCTCCTCGGTGCTGAATCAGATGCTCGGCGAGTTCACCGCCTGGCGCGAGGGGTTCCTCGGCCGGATCGACCCCGAACGCGAGGGAAGCCACACGACCGAGTTCCTCTCCCGCCTGGCGGCGGTGGTCGGCCCCGACGGGTCGCTCGAACAGCGCATCGCCGCCGCTCTCGACCCCACCGCCGATGGCTCGGCGCTGGCCACGCTGGTCGGGACCATCGAGGACCGCTTCGACGACCTGCGCGACCTGATCGTCCGCGAGCAGGGCGTCGCCGCCGGGCGCGCCGAGGAAGCGGGGCGGGGCACCGCCCAGGGACTCGACTTCGAGGACGCCCTCGAGACGGTGCTGCGCCGCTGGGCGGCCGCGGCGGGGGGATGCATCGTGGAACGGGTCGGGCGCACCGGCGGCGAATTGGGGTCTCAGGCCACCGTGGGCGACTTCGTGGTCGGCCTCCCCGACGGGTTCCGCATCGCCATCGAGGCCAAGAACCAGGCGGCGATCGGCCTCGGTGGCAAGGAGGGCATCCTCGCCGAACTCGACCGGGCGATGGCGAATCGCGGCGCCGGGGCCGCGATCTGTGTGTCCGCCCGGGACGCCTTCCCGGCCGAGGTGGGACGGTTCGCGGTCTACGGGTCCCGGGTGCTCGTCGTCGACGACGGCGAGGGCCTGCTCACCGCGGTCGCCCTGCAGTGGGCACGGGCGCGGGCCGCTGCCGAGGCGTCCGGGCGCAGCCACCGCATCGACGTAGCCGTGGTCTCCGATCGCATCGCGACCATCCGCCGCATCGCCGAGAATCTGCGCAGCGCCCGGGCCGGGCTCACCGAGATCCGCAAGGGTGCCGAAACGATCTCGGAGCGGCTTGGGGAGATGCGCACCGAGATCCTCGCCCAGGTCGCCGACGTCGAACGCGAGCTGGTCGGCGCCGACGCCGTCGCCTGATCCCCGGGCAGGGGATTGACACGGTTCCGGGGGGGTGCCGCCGTAACCTGGCCCGGTTCATGCCAGCCATCCGCCCCGCCACCTCTGGAGCCCACCCGTGATCCCCGGAACCACCGGCGCCGCCGAGGCGGCCGCCACCGAAAAGCTGCTCGCGGTGATGCGTCTGCGCGATCCCGCGCTAGCCGATCACGGGGTGCGCACCGCCCATGTCGCTGCGGCGCTGGCCGCCGAATTGGGGCTCGACGCCGAGGAGTGTGACCGGGTCTATCTCGGAGCGATACTGCACGACATCGGCAAACTCGGCATCCCCGAGGCCCTGTTGTGGAAGCCGGCGGGTCTCGATCGCACCGAGTGGGCGGAGATCCGGACCCACCCCGAGAACGGCCACCGCCTGGTCGCCGACATCGCCGCCCGCGAGGTGGCGGCCTGCGTGCTCTATCACCACGAACGGGTGGACGCCGAGGGCTATCCCTTCGGCATCGGGTTGCGCACCCTGCCACTGGCGGTGCGGATCGTGCAAGTGGCCGACGCCTATGACGCCATGACCTCCGATCGCCCCTACCAGGGCCCGCTTCCGGTGGGCGCTGCCCTCGCCGAGTTGCGGCGCTGTGCCGGGGCGCAGTTCGACGCCGAGGTCGTTGCCACCCTCAGCCGTCTCCTCGCCGTGGTGGATCCTGCGGTTCGCACCGTCGCCCTCACCCTCACCACCGCTGGGGCCGACGATCTCCCCGCCGACCCGTTCGGTGATTCACTGCGCGACGCCGGCTGACGCGGACTATTCGAGGATCGTCTTCGCTGCCTGGCCTTCCGGGCACTCGTCGAGCAATGGGCACCACCGGCACCACGGGCCGGCGATGCGGGCAAACCGGCCATCCCCCGCCCAGGTGGTGCGGAGCTCCGACACCACCGCGGCGACTCGCTGCGCCGTCGCCTGCACCCCCGCCGTGCTCGGCACCTCCTCGGTGCGCTCCCCCGAGCCGACCGAGACCGCCTCGACCCGTCCCGGCACTTCACCCTTCTCCATCGCCCACAACATCGCGTAGAAGGCGAGCTGCGGTCCGGGGTCGCCCAGGCCACCGGTCTTCCAGTCCACGAGGCGGGTACCGGCAGCGCCGTCGTCGAACACCGCATCGATCGACCCGCGCAAGAGGACTCCGGGTGCCGGTTCCACCTCCAGGGAGACCTCCGAGCCGACGCAACCCTCCGTGCCGACCTGCTTGAACCTCTCGTAGAGCTGGCCGACCTCTTCGATGACACTTCCCAACTGACTCGGCTTCAGCCCCAGCGAGCCGAGCTTGGCATTCATGCCCGACCCGATCTCCTCCCGGCACGCCGCCGTGAAGCCTTCGGGGTCGATCGGGCCCGAGGCGAGGTGACGCGCAAACACCCGATGGGCGAGGCCGCCCACGAACGACACCCGCGACTCGGGCCCGTAAACACCCCGCAGCCGCCCCGCCGCCTGCTCCGGGCAGCGCTCGTACGAGACGAAGGTGGTCGCCGACAGGACGACGTCGTCCCCGGCGGGCACCTCGGGGAACTCGACCGGGCCGAACTTCGTCATACGACCGATGGTATCCCCGCATTGCCGCGCCACGATGCCTGCGGCCGGGATAACACTTGCCCGCCGGTACAATCGCCCTCCCCACCTCCCCGGGTGATCCATGCCACGAGCGGTCCGCATCTCGATCATCGCCGCCGCCGTCCCCTTGATCCTCTGGGGATGGGCGGGGCTGGTGTTCGCCATGGATCGCGCCGCAGACGGGGGCGAGGTCCTCGGTCGGGTCGAGATCGGCGGAGTCCAGCTCGCCGGGCTGAGCCGGGCCGAAGCGGTGTCCGCGGTCAAGTCGGTGGAGGCGGCGCTGGGAGCCGAGCCGATCACCGTGACCATCGTGGACACCGAATTCACACTGCTGCCTGCCCAGGTCGGATTCGACCTCGACGAGGAGGCTCTGGTCGACGAAGCCATGCGCCAGGGACGGGGCGGGGGCTTCTTCGCAGAGATGAAGTGGTGGGTGACCAACCTCGCCGGTGGCTCGGCGCAGGAGCTGCGGGTGCAGGGCAGCTACAGCCGTGATGCGCTTCTCGGCCAGTTGCACCTGTGGGAGTCGGCCGCCATCGCCGATCCCCCGCTCGAAGGCGGCATCACCATCCAGGGAGCCGCAGTCGTACCGGTGTATCCCAAGGCGGGGACCGGACTCGACTACGAGACCACCGTCGGCCTGATCGAGGCCGAGATCCTCGGCGATCGCCACCCCGTCGTCGCGGTCACCGAATTCCGCACTCCCGCGCTCACCAACGCCGACATCGACCGCTCCGTCGAACGCGCCGAAGAGCTGATCGGCGAGGCTGTGACCCTGGCCAAGATCATTCCGCAGATCTCCCTGACCTTTCCCCCGCAGGTGCTCCGCCAGTCCATCGCCAGCCGCATCGTCACCGGCGAGGACGGCCGACCCGAAGTCGACCTCTTCTTCCAGATCGGGCCTCTGGTGCAGCACCTCAATCCGATCCGCGACGAGGTGGAGACTCCGCCCCAGGACGCCCAGGTGGTCGTCCGTCCCGATGACGTCCCGATCGTGCTCGCGGGCTCGAACGGTGTGAAGGTCGACGACGGCCTGCTCCCGCAGGCGGTGATGGCCGCGGCGACATCGGTGACCCGCACCGCTCCGCTGCCGGTGCGGGACGGCGCGGCTCCCGAGTTCACCACGGCCGATGCCGAGGGCCTCGGCATTCGCCAGTTGCTCTACACCGCGACGACCTTCTACTCGTGCTGCGGTGACTTCAAGAACCAGAACCGGATCAACAACATCCATCGCATCGCCGACGAGGTGAACGGGGCGATCGTGCTCCCCGGCGAGACCTTCTCACTGAACGACCACGTGGGACGGCGCACCGAGGCGGACGGCTATCGGCCCGCCGGAGCCGTCATCGGCCCCATCGTGTACTGCTGCGACCACCCCGCCAATATCGGGGGCGGAACGAGCCAGTTCACCACGACCCTCTACAACGCCATCTGGTGGGCTGGCCTGGACGATGTCTCGCACACGCCCCACACCATCTACTTCCCCCGGTATCCGTTGGTGCGCGAAGCCACGCTCGGCTGGCCGACACCGGACCTCGTCTTCCGCAACTCCACCGAGAACGCGGTGTATCTCAAGACCGAGTACACCGAGACCTCGATCTCGGTCAAGGTCTTTGGGGACAATGGCGGAATCACGGTGGAAGGCATCACTTCGGATCGGCGCAACTTCACCGAGCCCGAGGAGTACTTCGAGCCGGACGCGACCGTCAACCCCGGCGAGCAGGAGATGCGCGACGACGGTTCACCGGGTTTCACCGCCGACGTGACCCGGATCATCACCTACCCGGATGGGACCAAGAAAACCCAGAAGTGGACCTGGTCGTACGACCCGTACCCGATCCGGATCGCCATCCATCCCTGCGAGCTGCCCGAGGACCATCCCCAGTACGACCCGAACCCCTGCCCGGTGCAGGTGCCGGCGAACCTCGGCGGCATGACCGAGGCCCAGGCCAAGGCGGCGCTCCAGGCGATCGGACTCGTCTACGTCGCGGGGGAGCCGTTCATCGTGAACCAGGAGGAACTCGTCGACACGGTCCGGGCCCACGACCCGGCACCTGGCACCTGGCTGCCGGTGGGATCACCCGTGACGGTTCGGCTCGGCGTCCTCGAGGAGCCGGAGCCCTGATCGGGGCCGGCCCTCAGGCGTAGTGGACGAAGCAACCGGCGATGATCGCGGCCGCGGTGGACACCGCGGCCTCGTCCCAGCCGCCGCGGCGGCGCAGCACCACCTGGCTCGAGGCCACGAAGGCGTGAGCCAGCGACGGGTCCGCAGCGAAGAGACGCGAGGCGAGCCGCCCCGGCGTGGTGGACGCGGCGTCGGCGGTGGCGGCATCACCGAACCCGACCCCGTCCTGGCCGGTGATGCTGCGGTCGGTGTCGAACACCGCCACGTCCCCGACGACTCGGGTCGAGTCCACGGAGATCGTCATGCCCATCGGGTCCTCCTCGGCGGGGAACTCTAGACCGGTGCGGTCAGCCGCCCACGACGTGCAGCTTCAGCAGATTGGTCGAGGCCTGCTGGTTGGGCGGGATGCCGGCGACCATCGCCACCCACTCCCCCGGCGTGACCATCCCCCTCTGCAGCAGCACCTTTTCGGCCTGGGCGATCATCTCGTCGGTCGAGGCGAAGCGCGGGAACAGCAACGGGGTCACGCCCCACACCGCCGCCAGGCGCCGGAAGTTGGCTTCGCTGGGAGTGAAGGCGACGATCCGGCAATTGGGCCGGAACCGCGAAACGAGACGGGCGGTGCTCCCGCTCTCGGTGAAGGCCAC
>DNGH01000279.1 GCA_003486285.1 Actinomycetota bacterium | reverse complement strand
TCTGGCGGGCAGCGGGCAGCGGGCAGCGGGCAGCGGGCGACGGGCAGCGGGCAGCGGGTGGCGGGAGGCGATTCTCCTCAATGCCCCCGCAGCACTCCCCCGTACTTCATGCGCGTGTCCTCCATGCGGGCGACCGCCTTGTCGTCGCCGTCCGCGCCGAAGCCGCAGTCGAGGACTTCGCCGATGAACAGGGTGTGCGATCCCAGGGGCACCGTGGTGTGGACGCGGCATTCCAGGAAGGCGATCGCCTCGGTGAAGATGGGAGCACCGGTCACGCCGCGCCGCACGGGTCGGCCGTTGAGCGTGCCGTCTCCGGCTTCGGCCGGCTTGGAGAACTTGACGAACACCCTGGTGTCGTCACGGTCCCAGAGATTGACGGTGAAGGCGCCGCCTGCCGCGATGAGGCGGTGGGTCACCGAAGACGCGTCGATGGACACACCGACGAGCACGGGCTCCATCGACACCTGCGTCACCCAGGACGCGGTCATTCCGTTCGACTCTTCACCCGCCGCCGAACCGATCAGGCAGAGCACGTTGGGGATCGACCACAGCACGGTGTTGAGGATCTCGGGGGTCACGGTCACGACCCGACGATAGGGGTGACCCGGATGCGACGCGACCCACCAAGGCGGCGGATAGGCTCTGGGGTCCGATGCGAATCCTCATCGCCACAGCCGGGGTGCTGAGCCCCGAGGGAGTCGCGCGCCTCGCCCTTCGTCTGTGCGGCGACGACGGGGAAATCGTGGTCATAACGGTGATCGAGGTCCCCCGCTCCTTCCTCGACGAGATCCGGTCCGACGAATGGCATCCCCTCACCGAGGATGCGCCGGTGTGGTCGCGCTCCCCCGAGACCGAGATCGCCCGCTACGTCGAGGAACGGGGGGCCCGACTGACCGAACCCCTGGTGGCCGCCCTCGCCGCCCACGGCGTCAGGGCACGCGTCGAGTACCTCGAGGGTGAGGATCCTGCGGCGACGATCCTCGACGCCGCCGATCGGTTTGCGGCCGATGTCATCGTCGTCGGCGCCACCAAGGCGCTGTTCGACGAGAGCCAGTGGGAGAGCATCGCGACCCAGGTGATCCGTGCCGCCAACCGTCCGATCCTCGTCGTGCCCACCCGCGGCCGCCTCGGCGATGAGGATCAGTGAGGATTCTCACGACGCCGGAAGACCGCTTCGCCGGACTACCCGACTATCCGTTCGCCCCCCACCGCTTCGACTGGCAGGGCGTCGATCTCCACTTCGTCGATGAGGGCACGGGGCCGCCCGTGGTGCTGTTCCACGGGGAGCCAACGTGGTCGTTCCTGAACCGCCACATCATCCCGCCCCTGGTGGCCGCCGGGTTTCGCGCCGTCGCTCCCGACTACCCCGGCTTTGGGAAGTCGGATAAGCCGACCGACCCCGGCTTCTACACCTACGACCGGCTCGTCGCCGCGATGCTGGCTCTCGTCGACCACCTCGACCTCACCGACGCCACCGCCGTCGTGCAGGACTGGGGCGGGCCCGTCGGACTCGGCGTCGCCGTGGCCCGTCCCCACCGGTTCCGCCGCCTCGCGATCCTCAACACCGGGTTGTTCACCGAACACGGCGGCTCGAACCCTGCCTTCGATGCCTGGCAAGGTTTCGTCGCCGCCAACCCCGACCTGCCCGTCGGGATGATCATGGCCAATGCCGCCCGCACCCCGTGGGCCGCGGAGGTGTTCGCCGGGTATGAGGCGCCCTTCCCCAGCGCCGACCACAAGGTGGGAGCCTGGCGCCTGCCCCTGATCGTTCCCCGGTCCCCCACCGACCCCGGTGCGGCCGAGATGGCCGCGGTACATGCCGCCCTCGGATCCTGGGAGAGGCCGACCCAGGTCATGTTCGCCGATGGTGACCCGATCTTCAGCCTCGGAGCGGGGCGCCGCCTGGCGGCGCACATTCCCGGCGCCGGCGAGCTCGAGGTGGTGCCGGGAGCGGGCCATTTCCTCCAGGAGGACGCCGGCCCGGAGGTGGCCTCCCGCCTGGTCGCCTTCCTGAGCAACTCCTGAAGAGAAGGGACTGACGGCGGCCTCGATCCGGCGTAGCCTGAGGACATGACCGAGTTCACGGTGAAGCTGGCCAATGCCCCCGGGATGCTCGCAGCCCTGACGGAGAACCTCGATGATGCCGGGGTCCACATCGAGGCCGTCGCCGCCTTTGGTGTCGGAGCCCGGGGAGTGGTCCACCTCGTGGTCAGTGACGCCGACACGACGCGGGAAGTGCTGCACAACGCCGGCATGGCGTTCGAGGAGCGTCCGGTGCTCACCACCTCCCTGCCCGCCCGCACCGGCGCCCTGGCCGCCATGGCGCGGCGCCTTGCCGACAGCGGCGTCAACATCGAGGCGCTCTACCTGCTGCGATCCTCGGCCGAGGGCCTCGAGTTCGCGGTGGCCGTCGACCGTCCCGACGCCATCGCCCCGGCGCCCTGATTCGGCACCCGGCACCCGGCACCCGGAGTTCAGGGTCGTTCTGCGGCCGCCGCCGCCGCCTGCCGCTCCATGGTGTCGTCGAGTGATGCCAACGCTTGCGGAGCCGCACCGCGCCGCGCCAGGGCGCGCCTGATCAAGTCATCCGCCAGTGCCGGGTTCTTGGGGAGCACCGAGCCGTGCAGATAGGTGCCCAGGCAGTTGCGGGTGATCGCCCCCTCTTGACCCGATTCGCCGTCGTTGCCATTGCCGCGCCGGACCTTGCCCAGGGACTGCTGATCGGGATCGAGCCGGGTCCGGCCGCTGTGATTCTCGAATCCGACGAGATCCCCCCAGGGGCTGTGCACCACCACATTGCCGATCATCCGGGTGCCCCCGCCGAAGGTCTCCGCGCCGAACACGCCGATCCCCGGGATCTCGGACCCGTCGGCGGTCACGAACCGCCGTCCGAACAGCTGGTAGGTGCCGCACACGGTGAGGAAGGCGACTCCGGCCGCCACGGCACGGTGGATCGCCGGGCCCCGCTCCACGAGGTCGGAGGCGATCGCCAACTGCGAGGCGTCCTCCCCGCCGCCGGCCACGACCACGTCCGCCTCCTCGAAGTCGAACCGGTCGCCCTCGTCGATGGTGACGACTCGCACCGGCAGATCCCGCCACTCGAGGCGGCGGCGCAGTGCCAGCAGGTTGCCGATGTCGCCGTAGATGTTCATTCGGCGGGGATAGAGATGGGCGAGCACCACCGGAACCGTCACGACCACACCTCCTCGCGGGAGCGTCCGGGCAGCAGCAGTTCGAGGAACCCCAGCATCGCGGTGTACGTCGGCACCAGGTAGACGGTGGCACCGGGTTCGGCAGCATCGACCAGTCGCTCCAGGGCGGTCCGGGGATCGGTCTCGAACCACGCCTCGACCCCGGCGTACTTGAACCGGAGCGCCATGTCGGCGGCGCGCACCCCGCCGGCGCCGTACGAGTGCGGAGTCTGCGCCAGATACTCCACCGAGGCATCCCACAGCCAGGACACGTCGCGCCCGTCGGCGATGTTGTCGTTGATGGCGATCAGAACCCGGCGCGGCGCCGGGTCGTCGCAGAGGAGGCGGATCGCCTGGTTGAGGCCCGCCGGATTCTTCACCAGGACCACCTTCACCCTCCGCCCGCGGTACTCGACCACCTGGCCGCGCCCGAACGCGGGAGCCATCGCCGCCAGAGCCGTCGCCGCGGCCACGGGATCGAGTCCGAGCCGGGCTATCGCCAGCAGGGCGGCGGCGGCGTTGTATCCGTTGTAGACCCCGGGTACCTGCAAGGTCACGGAGACCTCGCGCCCGTCGATCACGACCGTGATCGCCTCACCGTCTCCGGCGGCTGCTGCCCGCGTCAACAGCGAGTCGACAATCCCTGGCGGCGTCGCGTCGGAGCCGCCATGGAGGGCGCGGTCGTCGGGCATGGCGGCGCGGATCGCGGGCACGGCACCGAACCAGGCCACCGGGCCGTGATGGTCCGCAGCCAGCGCCGCCACCATCGGGTCGTCGGCGGAGAGGACTGCGGTGCCGCTGGTGGCGACGGCCGCCGCCACGTGGCCGGCGGTGGTGACCAGTTCCCCGTAGCGATCGAGCTGATCGCGGGCCAGGTTGGTGACGACGATGACGCGAGCGCCGAGCCGCGGCCCGAGGTGACGCACCGCCGCCTCGTCGATCTCGAACACGGCGACGTCGGCGCCGATGTGGCCGCCCCTCCAGGCGCCGGCGAGCTCGGCGGCGAGACCGCGCGCCAGGTTGGACCCGGTGCGATTGGCGAGCACCACCCGGCCCGACGCGGTGAGCATCGCCCCGATCATCTTCGCCGTCGTGGTCTTGCCGTTGGTGCCGGTGACCACGACGACACCGTCGCGCAACCCTACGACCAGCTTCTCGATCACGCG
>DNGH01000005.1 GCA_003486285.1 Actinomycetota bacterium | reverse complement strand
CTGCGCGTCTCCGTGTTCTCCCATTTGATGCAGCGCTCGATGCTCACCGTCCAGACCGAGCGGCGCGGCGCCCTGGTGTCGCGGGTGACCTCCGACGTCACCACCCTCCAGGAGTTCCTGGAGTGGGGCGGGGTGATGTTCCTCGTCAACGGCACCCAGGTGGTGATGTCGCTCGGGGTCATGGCGGCCTACGAGTGGCGCCTGGCGGTCCTGGTGCTGGTCGGGGTGGTCGGGTACGCCGCCAGCCTGCTCTGGTTCCAGAAGATCCTCCGCCGCCGCTACGACCGGGTGCGTGAGAACGTGGCCAACAGCCTGGCCGTGATGGGCGAGGCGATCAATGCCCTTCCCGAGGTGCGGGCCTACGGGGCCGAGGAGACGACCCTGGCGCGGGTAGCGGACGCCCTGGAGCGCCGCTTCCAGGCGCAGTTCAAGGCGGCGCACTTCGGCAACGTGCTGTTCTCGACCGCCGAGATCTTTGCGGCCGCGCTCACCGCGGTGGTCATCGCCGCCGGACTGCTCCTCGGTCCCGACGAAGGCATCACCGTCGGCGTGCTCCTGGCGTTCCTGTTCCTGGTCAACCTGCTGATCTCCCCGGTCCAGACCCTCGTGGAGATCCTGGACTTCGCCCAGAGCGCCGCCTCCGGATTGCGGCGCATCGTCGACACCCTCGACGCTCCGATCGAGATCCCTGAAGCGGAGAACCCGGTCGACCTGCCGCCCGGCATCCTCGACGTCGGCTTCCGCGAGGTCGGCTTCGCCTACCCCGGCGGTCCCGAGGTGATCAGCGACGTCTCGGTGGCCATCCCGCCGGGCAGCCGGGTTGCGGTCGTGGGTGCCACGGGCTCCGGCAAGACCACCTTTGCGAAGCTGCTGGTGCGGCTGCTCGACCCCGATCGCGGCACGGTCCTCATCGGAGGATGCGACCTGCGCAGTGTGTCACGCGCCAGCCTCCGCTCCCGAGTGGCCTTCGTACCCCAGGAGGGCTTCCTCTTCACCGGGACCATCGCCGACAATGTCCGCTACGGGCGCCCGGGGGCGAGTGACGCCGAGGTGACGGCCGCCTTCCATGAACTCGACCTCGACGAATGGGTGGGGCGCCTCCCCGCAGGCATCAGCACCCCGGTCGGTGAGCGCGGCTCGAGTCTGTCCGCCGGAGAGCGCCAGCTGGTCGCCCTGGTGCGTGCCTGGATGTCGAGTCCCGACTTGCTGGTGCTCGACGAGGCCACCTCCGCGGTCGACCCCGCACTCGATGTCTCGTTGCGTCACGCCATCGACCGGCTGATCGCAGGAAGGACTTCGGTGACCATCGCCCACCGCCTCGCCACGGCCGAGGCCGCCGACGACATCCTCGTCTTCGACCGGGGGTTCATGGTCGAGCACGGCCGCCACCAGGACCTGCTCACCGCCGGGGGCACGTACGCCGGGCTCTACGAAGACTGGGCAACGGGCACGGCGGTGGTCTAGGCCCGGGTCCTCGGACTTCGGCGTGAGGCGACCGGGCGAGCGACCGGCTCCGACTGCGTTACATCAGGATCGAGGCCATGCCGATCCGCGGGTTGAGGGGCTGTTCGTGGTTGACCACGGTCGTCCCCACGTGCCACGCGCTCCGGGTCGAGGCGCCGATCGCCGCCTTCGCATACAGCTCGGCTGCCCGCTGCCCCCGGTCTCTGACTGCTGCGAGGTATCCCTCGTCCTTCGCCGGCTCCCCGGTGAGCTTGTAGATCGTCACGTGCACGTGGGCGTCCCCATCAGGGGACTCGGAGACGATCCCTTCGGCAATGAGCACCTTCAGGGGGTCGTACACGAACTCCTTCCAGGCTGCACCTTCGTCCTCGGTGTCGAACTCGGCGTAGAGGAGCCGGCGGAGTCCCCCGCCATTGAGGCGCCGCGCCTCCCCGGACATCGGCATCGAGATTCTGTAGAAGTGGCCGGTGCTTCCGACCGGTTCCCACTCCTGGCGTTCCGGGTTTTCGTCCATTGCCGATCCTTCCTTCGTCGAACCAGAGTCCATCCAAGAAGCCCGCGGCCGCACGCCGCCCGCGGCGACAACCAAACCGATCACCGCCGCCAGCACCGCCAATCCTGCCGACAAGGCCCAGTCCGTGAGCTGGAGGACGCCGATACCGGCGGCGAGTGCCAGACCGACTGCCACCATCCAGTTCCGCCGGCGGTTCATATCCCCACCCCCCATCGCAACGGGTGCAGTGCCTTGCGCCGCACCGCCGGCCTGTTCCCGGACAGCGGTCAGGCTGCGAAAGCTACTCGCTCGATCCCGGCTCCGCCGGGTTCAGTGACGTGCTGGCCGGTAGATTCGGTCTCGTGACCGAGGCACTCAGTCGTCGCGATCCCTTTCGCGAACCCGACGGTGGCACCGCAGCGAGGCCGGGGGCATCACCCGGCCGGCTTCCGACTGGCACCGTCACCTTCCTGTTCACCGACCTCGAAGGATCGACGCGCATGTGGGAGCAAGACCCCGGCGAGACCGGAGCTGCAGTCGTGCGCCATGAGCGCCGCTTGCGCCGCATCGTGGGAGCCCACAGGGGGCACGTCGTCAAGGGGACCGGCGACGGGGTACTCGCCGTCTTCGCCTCGGCCAATGACGCCCTCTCGGCTGCGGTCCAGATCCAGATGGAACTGCACCGTGATGGAACGGTTCGCGCCCGGATCGGGCTCAACACCGGGGAGGCGGACCTCCGCAGCAACGACTACTACGGCGTGGCCCTGAATCGCTGCCAGCGCGTCATGGCGGCGGCGCACGGCGGACAGATCGTGCTCACCATTGCCACGGAGGCGGTACTGGCCCCACCCATGCCGGAGGGCGTCACTTTGCTCGACCTCGGCAAGCATCGCCTGCGCGACGTGGCCGAGGCGGTCCGCATCTTCCAGGTGGTCCACCCCGCGCTGCCGTCGGCGTTCCCCCCGTTGCGAGGAGCGGAGACGTTCGCGCACAACCTCCCCGCGGAACTCACAGGGTTCGTAGGACGTGAGGCGGAACTCGCCGAGACCAAGCGCTCGCTCGCGGCATCGCGCCTGGTGACGCTGACCGGCGTGGGCGGTGGCGGCAAGAGCCGACTGGCGCTGCGGGTGGCCGCAGATCTGCTGCAGGACGCCCCCGGCGGGGTCTGGCTCGTGGAGTTGGCCTACCTGGCCGAGCCGGCGCTCGTGCCCCGCACCGTCGCACAGGCCATCGGCGTTCCCGAGGAGCCGGGACGGAAGCTGCTCGAGTCGGTGGGTATGCGGCTGCGAGAGGCACCCGCGCTGCTGGTGCTCGACAACTGCGAGCACCTGCTCGAGGCGTCCGCTGAGACGACCGACCAACTGCTGCGTGCGGTGCCCGGGTTACGGATCCTGGCCACCAGCAGGCAACGGCTCGGGGTGCCCGGGGAGGCCGTGTGTGTCGTGTCTCCCATGTCCGTCCCCGACGAGGCCGAATCACGCACGCCCGAGGCGGCACTGCGCTTCGATGCCGTGCAACTCTTCGCCCAGCGGGCCGGCGAGGCTTCATCGGGATTCCGCGTGACCGCCGCGAACTGCGGTGACGTCGGCCGGATCTGCCGGGCAGTCGACGGCATCCCGCTTGCACTGGAACTCGCTGCCGGACGGGTGGCCGGTCTGAGCGTGGCACAGATCGCCGCTCGACTGGGCAGCAGGTTGGAGATCGCGAGCGAAGGCGGCGGCACCGTAGACCACCGCCACCGAACGATGCTCACCACCCTCGATTGGAGCTACGACCTGCTCTCGCCCCACGAGCGCGAGCTGCTCGCCCAGTTGGCCGTGTTCCGGGGAAGCTTCGACCTGGAGCAGATCGAGGCCATCTGTGAGGTTGGCGGCCTCGCCGAGTTGGTCGCCCCGCTGATCGCCCTCGTCGACAAGTCCCTCCTCACCCGGAGCCCGGCGACCGGGAGGTACCGGCTGCTCGAGCCGGTACGCCGTTACGCGTGGGACAAGCTCGTCGTGGCCGGACAGGCCAACGCGCTGTCGCGCCGGCACGCCGAGTACTTCGCCGCGATGGCGGGTGCCGGCGACGGATCCGACGAATCGACCCGGCTGGATCGGCTGGAGGAGGAGCACGACAATCTGCGCGCCGCGCTGCGGTGGTCCCTGGAGGCAGGAGAAGGGAATCTGGCACTTCGTATCGGCAGCGAAGCGTGGGACTTCTGGAAGCTGCGCGGGCATGTCACCGAAGGACGCGATTGGTTGGCGCAGGCGCTCGAGGCATCCGAAGAGGCTCCCGCCGGGGTGCTGGCCGGGGCCCTCCGTGGCGCCGGTGACCTCGCCGCCGGTCAGGGCGATGACGAGCGCGCCCGCGAGTACCTGGAGCGATCGCTGGAGCTGACCGAGCGCCTCGGCGATGATGCCGGTGCGGCCGCCACCCTCACCAGGCTCGCGGGCCTGCCGCATCGTCGGGGGGATCTCGGAGAGGCGACGCGTCTTCTGGAGGATGCGCTGGCCCGGGCCCGCAGGAGCGGCGACCCGATGCGGCTCGGCCACATCCTGGCCAGCCTGGCGCTCTTGTCCGAGGATCAGGGCAGGATGGCGGAGGCCGAGGCGCATGTCGCCGCGGCGCTGGAGAACCGGGGCAAGACCCGGGACCTCTATGTCGCCACCGACGCGCTGCTGGCCGAAGGCGAGATCGGCATCAACCGCGGTGATGGGGTTCGGGCGCGCCGGGCACTCGAGGAGGCGCTGCAGTCGGCACGCGCCGCCGGATTCACCGATGTGATCTCGTGGGCGACGGCGTACCTGGGAAAGCTCGCGGTCGTCGAAGGACGCATCGACGACGGCGAGCGTCTGCTCTCCGAAGCCCTGGCGATGTTTCAACGGCTCGGACACCCTTTGGGTGCGTCGTGGGCGATGCGACACCTCGGCCGTGCGGTGCTGGAGCAGGGCGACGTCACCCGCGCCGAGGCGCTGCTCCGGGAGGCATTGCGCATCTCCCTGGATCAGATCCGACCCGATGTCCCCCTGGTCCTCCAGGCGATCGGCGAACTCGAAGTCCGCCGGGGGTCCTGGGAGAGGGCCGCCACTCTCCTCGGCGCCGCGGCGGCGGCCCGGCAGCGGATGGGGCTGCACCTGCCCCCACGCGAGGACTCGGTCGCCGCTGCGGCCACTGCCGAACTCCAGGCTCGGCTGGGAGCAGAACGGTTCGAGGCCCTGAACGACAGCGGCGGGGCGATGACACTCGATCAAGCCGGAGCCTTCGCCGCGGGATGACGATCGAGGACGCCGCGGCCGGCAGCACCTGCGGACCGAGCGGCCGACCCTCTCGTATCGGGTTGGACGCAGGATGCCGTCTGGACGCTCACCCTCCTATCGTCACGGCATGACCAACGACGAACGTCCACCCTCCAGCGAGGACATGATCCGCATGGCCCGGGAGGCCGTCGCCTCGCCACCGGTAGGCACCACCCAGCCGGAACCGGTGAAGGATTCGACCGCCGAGCCCGATCCGACCTCGCTCACCCCCCGGCGCCCCTTGGCTGCCCGCAGGCGCCAACTCTCTCGAGAAGGCACGCCCCGCTCGAGTGACATGGCACGGCCCGAAGTGGTGCGAAACACCCGGGCAGTGGTGTCGCTTGCCCTGATCATCGGTCTCATCGTCCTGGGCCTGGCGATGTACCTCGCCCTGGCTGCCTCGACGCCCTAGGCCGACGCAATCGAGCCGGGAGCGGTGTCGCCGTCCTCGACTTCGATCCAGGTCCCATCGGCGACACGACGCAGGATCATCTCCTTGCCCCCGGGGCAGTCGGGCGCCTGCCACCACTTCGGCTTGGCTCCGAACCAGTGGGTCCACTGCGAACCGTGCTCGCAGGCCCTGCTGTGATCCCGCACCCGAATCGTCTCCGCCATCAGACGACTCGCCACGGTGGGTGGGTCCACACCGCGGGCAGGGGCCTCACTCGTCCCAGACGTGGATCGTCATGCCGGGCCACACCCGCGAATCCGGCGCGCCGCGATCGGTGGAGGGGCGGAGAAAGTCCATGTCCCACACGGTGAGCCGGGTGCAACCGTGGGATGCGGGGTAGTTGGGCACCTGGCGATAGCCGTGGATCCCATAGTTCCATTCCCGATACTGCCCGTAGTAGAAGATCGCCTTGTAGATCGACCAGTTCCCGGGGAGCGGCGACCAGCCGCGGGCGTAACCGTGCTCCGTGTAGAACACGCTGCCCTGCTCGAGCTTCTCGGTACGCGGCGTCACCCACACCCTGTTGCAGCCCTCTGCCTGACGGCAACCGACCTCCCCGCCGCCGCGTCCGGTGCTCACCGGCATGATGGCGACGACCGCGTCGTCGTGGATCAGATACAGGACCTGGTGGCCGATGTCGGTCTCGACCCGGTCGGGCTGGCCGGTGCGCTCCTTGGGAGGACGCGGCTCGAAGGCCTCGAGCATCACCCAATCCTGTTCGGTCCAGTCGTCCGGTGGTGGATTGTCGAGCCACTCCCGGACGGCAGAGCGCGGGTCGGGGTGGGCCGGTCCCACGATCTTGTGGAACGTCCAGACTGCGTACTGGGTCTTGAGATCGAAGACTCCGGTGATCTCGGAGCGATAGAGCTTCTTCTCGGTGAGCAGCTGCTGCAGGTGGATCACCGCCTCCGACTCGTCACCGGGGCACAGCGGGGGCTGCATCGTCGGCGCCACGCGCAGCTGGAGGTGGGAAGAGTCGGGAGGGCTCGGACACGGCGAGACCCGCTGCGACCAATCGACCGGCAGCATCACCCCCCCGAGCATCGTCCCCGGCTCCAGCCCGTTGAAGTAGCGGACCGGGCGGGGCGGGACCGGATCGGTGAAGTCCGGCGGTGCCGTCGCCGGTGCCGGAGCAATGCCGACCGCGAGCAACGGGAGCGCCGCGGCGACCGCAGCGAACCAACGAATGAGCTTCCGGGGAGATGTGATGGAGTGGAGCATCTTCTGCACTCGGTCGGGATGGCCGGGACCACCCGCCGAGCGGCAATGATAGGTCGTGTAGCCGACCGAGCGGATCTTGGCTGCTCCTGGATTCCATCGGCACGGACCACGGAAGACTTGCGCACCTGGGAGAGCGATCGCCCGATAGTGCCGTTGGATCCCCGTCACCCATCACCCCGGTCTTGACAGTTGTGGAGGAGTCGACGGAGCGAAGCTCCGGCGGTGGCGAGTATTCGGAGCGGCCCCCTGCTCCGGCACTTTCGTATACACCCATCCGCGAGCGCTCCCGCGACCTTGACCTCCAGGTGTCTTCAGAAGAAGCATCCCCACGGCCTGAGCCTCCAGGCCCTGGGGGACTCGCCCACCAAAGGCTCTCCGACGCGTCGCCCGCCATGCCCTCGCCCTTATCCGAACTCGATGCCCTGGGCCAGCGGCAGGTCGTTGCTCCAGTTGATGGTGTTGGTCTGGCGGCGCATGTATGCCTTCCACGAGTCCGAGCCCGCCTCGCGGCCGCCCCCGGTCTCCTTCTCCCCGCCGAAGGCGCCGCCGATCTCCGCCCCGGAGGTGCCGATGTTCACGTTGGCGATGCCACAGTCCGATCCCTCGGAGGAGAGGAACAACTCGGCGGCGCGCAGGCTGTTGGTGAACACGGCCGACGACAGCCCCTGCCGCACCCCATTCTGCACCGCGATGGCGTCCTGGATCCCGTCGGCCTCGATCACGTACAGGATCGGAGCGAAGGTCTCCTCCTGGACGATGGGTGCGGAGCGATCGATCTCGATGATCGTCGGCTCGACGAAGTGGCCGGCCAGGCCGGCGACCTTGGCCCGCTTGCCTCCGGTGAGGACCTTGCCCCCCTGCTCGACGGCGATGTCCACCGCGGCGAGCATGGTGTCGACGGCCCCGGAGTTCACCAGCGGCCCCATCACGGTCGAGCGGTCGAGCGGATCGCCGATGCGGACCTGCCGGTAGGCGTCGACCAATCGCTTCAACACGTCGCCCTTGATCCCCGCCTCGACGATCATGCGCCGGATGGTGGTGCAGCGCTGTCCGGCGGTGCCAACGGCGCCGAAGAGCACCGCCCGGGTCACCAGTCCGGGATCGGCATCGTCGAGCACGGTGACCGCGTTGTTGCCGCCCAACTCGAGCAGCGAACGCCCCAGCCGCTTGGCCACGGCGAGCGCCACCTTCTCCCCCATGTTGCAGGAGCCGGTGGCCGAGACCAGCGAAACGCGACGATCGTTTATCAGGCGGTCCCCGACCTCGGCGCCACGGCCCACGGCCAGGTTGAACACACCCTCGAAACCGGAGCCCTTCATCACCTCGGCGGCGATGCGGGTGACCGCGATGGCCGACAGGGGCGTCTGCGATGAGGGCTTCCACACCACGGTGTCACCGCACACGGCGGCGATGAACGAGTTCCACGACCACACCGCGACGGGGAAGTTGAACGCAGAGATCACCCCGACCGGTCCCAGCGGGTGCCACTGCTCATACATGCGATGGCGGGGGCGTTCCGAAGCCATCGTCAGGCCGTAGAGCTGACGGGAAAGGCCGACGGCGAAGTCGGCGATGTCGATCATCTCCTGGACCTCGCCCTCGCCTTCGGCGAGGATCTTCCCCATCTCCAACGAGACCAGCGCGGCCAACGCCTCCTTGTTGTCCCGCAGCGCATGGCCAATCTGGCGGACGTACTCGCCGCGCCTGGGCGCCGGCACCATGCGCCACCGCAGGAAGGTCTCCTCGGCGGAGGTGATCGCCTTGTCGTAATCGGATGCCGCTGCCTGGCGCACCCGCGAGATCGCCGCGGCCGTGGTGGGATTCTCCACCTCCAGCTCGGGACCGGTCGTCTCCAGCCAGCCACCGGCGAAGGCGCCGGACTCCAGGTCGGACAGGCCGAGCCTCGCGAAGATCTGCTGCTGGTTCATCTCGATCCTCTCAGCGTGCCACGATGGCTTCGATCTCGACCTTGAACCCGGCGGGGAGCGCCGCCACCTGGAAGGTGGAGCGGGCCGGGGGCGGTCCGGTGAAGAACTTGCCGTAGGCGGCGTTGACGGCGGCGAAGTCGGCGATGTCGACCAGGAAGATGGTCGTCTTCACGATGTCGTCGTAGCCGAGGCCCACGTCGCCGAGGATGGTCCCGATGTTGGTCATCACCCGCTCGGCCTCGGTGGCGGCGTCGCCTTCGACCCGGGTGTGGGTGGCCGGATCGAGCGCGACCTGCCCCGACACGAATACGAAGCCGTTGGCCTCGGTCACCACGGAGTACGGTCCGACCGGCTTGGGACCGTGGCTGATGGTTGGCACGGACTTGGGCATGGGGGCTCCTGCGTCGGGTGAAACCTCAGGCTACCCGGGATGCCGGGAGGAGCTTTCAGCGGTCAGCGGTCAGCCAGACAGGCGCGCCGGCTGCACCGCCGAGACCCGAGAAGCCCTACGAGAACGAATTGCCGCAGCCGCAGCTGCGAGTGACGTTCGGGTTGTTGATGTGGAAGCCGGCACCCTGGAGACCATCCCGGTAATCGATCTCGGCGCCGCGCACCATCTCAATGCTCTCGGCGTCCACCACCAGGCGCACCCCGTCGAACTCGTTGACGATGTCGGAGGCGTCCACGGTGGTGTCGAGTTCCAACTGGTAGCTGAACCCCGAGCACCCGCCGGGGCGCACCCCGAGGCGGAGGGCCAGCGACTCGTCGCCTTCCTTGGCGATCAGCTCGGACACCTTGACGGCGGCGGCCGCGGTCAGCGTCACCTTGGGCTGAGCCCCACGGGGGGTGATAGAGATGGTCTGCATTGACGGCTCCCGATCGAGTGAGAGGACGGGAGTATAAGGGCAAGCGTGCTTTTACCGCGGGCTGCTCGGCCCCCGACCCCCGGGGCCCGCTTCTCCTACCGGCGGCGCCCGGCCTACCTTGACTCCATGGGCACCACCGCCACCCCCGAGGACGTCACGGCGGCGCTGCGCGGCGTCGTGGATCCCGAGCTCGGCGGGGACGTCGTCGAACTGGGCATGGTGGGCGAGGTGACCGTCGCGGGGGGTGTCGCCACCATCCAACTGGCCCTCACCATCGCCGCCTGCCCGATGCGCGACCAGATCGAAGCCGACGTCAAGCGCAAGGTGACCGCCCTCCCCGGGATCGACGAGACCGTGGTGAAGGTGCGGGCGATGAGCGCCGAACAACGCGCCGACCTCATGGCGGTGGCTCGCCGCCGCGCTCGGGACGGCGCCGCGCCGACGATGGTCAATCCGCTCACCCGAGTCATCGCGATCGGCTCGGGCAAGGGAGGCGTCGGCAAGTCCTCGCTGAGCGTCAACCTCGCCGTCGCCATGAGGATCGCCGGCTACAAGGTCGGCCTCCTCGACGCCGACATCTGGGGCTTTTCCGTGCCGCGCATGCTCGGCGCCACCGAACGGCTCGAAGCCAACGCCGACCGCAAGATCGTCCCGGTCGAGGCTCAGGGCATCCAGGTGGTGTCCACCGGCCTGCTCGTCGAGACCGAGGAAACCGCGCTGATGTGGCGCGGCTTGATGCTGAGCAAGGCGCTGGAGCAGTTCCTGCGAGACGTCGCCTGGGACCCCGACCTCGACTACCTGCTGCTCGACATGCCACCCGGAACCGGCGACGTGCAGATGGCCCTCGCTCGGCTCCTCCCTCAGGCGGAGATGGTCGTGGTCACCACTCCGCAGAAGGCCGCCCAGAAGGTGGCCGCCCGCATCGCCGACATGGCACGACGCTCCTACATGCCCGTCGTCGGGGTCATCGAGAACATGTCCGGCTTCACCACCGAGACCGGCAGCCACTACGAGCTGTTCGGGACGGGGGGCGGCGAGGATCTGGCCAATGACCTGGGGGTGCCGCTCCTGGCCAAGGTGCCGCTCGACCCCCTGGTGGTCTCCGGAGGTGACGAGGGCACACCGGTGGTGATCGCCCATCCCCAGGCGCCATCGGCCGTGGCGATCACCCAAGCCGCAGCCCGGATCGTGGAACTGGTCCCCCCGGCGCAAGAAGAAACCTGCACGGCGCGGATTGCGATACTCATTGCCTCCCTGGAGAACGCGCCACCTGTGGCGGGGGCCTGAGACCTAGGTGTCAGGTGTCAGGTATCAGGTACTCCGCTTTGCGGCGCGTCTCCGCACCACCTGCATCAGCGACGCCAGCATCCGCTTGACTTCATCGACTTGGGCGGTCGCGGCAGCTCGAAGCCCAGGATCTCCGAATTCAAACCGCCCCGCGATGTCCAACTGGGCTTGCAGCTCCCCGGCTGATCCCATGGCGATATCGAGAAAGCGATAGAACTCGCGCTCGGAGCTCCTCGCCGCACCCTCGGCGATGTTGGAAACGACTGATATCGCCGACCGACGCATCTGTGCAACGAGCCCGAACGTCTCGCTCCGCGGAAACCCAGCGGTGAGGCGGTAGACGACTGACGCGTTGTCCGACGCTCGGTGCCAAACAACAAGCTCGCGGTGACTGCGCACCCAAGGAATGTCTGCGGTCTCAATGACGATGTCAACAGGTTCGGATCCGAACCTGATACCTGACACCTGATACCTGTCGCCTCGGCTGTCGGCTCCGCTGAGCGTCCCCGCTCAGCGGCAGAGCTTCACCGTCAGTTGATACGGGTTCACCAGCGCGCCGCCGCCGGGTTGGTAGCCGAGGTGGAGGTGGGGCACCGAGGAGGCACCCGTACTGCCGACGTATCCGACCAACTGGCCGACGCCGAGGCGGTCGCCGGAGCTGAGGCCGGCGGCGTATCCCTGCATGTGGGCGTAGTAGTAGACGTCGCCGCTGTTGCCGCGGATGTACAGCCCGTTGCCGCCGGCCCAGTGCCAGCTCATGCTGTAGACGTATCCCGCCTCGATGGCGACGAGCCGCGTACCGGGAGAGGCGATGAGGTCGGTGCCGTGGTGCACCCCGCCGCGATAGGAGCGGGGCTCGAGCCAGGAGTCGCGGAAGGTGTTGGCCCCGTCCACGGGGCAGGTGCGGCCGCTGGGATCGACGAAGGCGCTGCTGGCATAGTTGCCGCTGGCGGCGGCCGCGGCGGCGGCCGCAGCGCGGTTGCGGGCGAGTTGCTCAAGGCGACGGCGCTGGCGCTCGGCCTCTTCCTTCTGCCACTGCGAGTACAACGCCTGATACTCCGCATTCACCTCGTCCAGTTCGGCCAGCAGGCCCGCGGTGACCGTCGCCATCTCCTCGGCCAACTCCTCCTGCTCGACGGCGAGCACCTCGAGCTCGGACTGGAGCGCGGCGAAGTCCTGCTGCAGGAAGATGAGCTCGTTGACGGCATCGACGTCGACGTCGACGACGGCATCGAGATAGGCGTTCTTGGTGCCGAGCCGGGTGATCCCTTCGGGGCTCACCGCGGCCTGGAATGCGGTCGCCCCGGCGCTGACGTACATCGCCCTCGCCTGTTCACGGGCGGCCAATTCGGAGATCGCGATCTCGCGCTCCCGGTCGGCCATGATCTCCTGGATGTTGGTGATGCGGTTCTCGGTGACTGCCTGCTGGGCGATGATCGCATCGAGCACCGCCAATTCGTCCTCGAGCTCCGCCGACTTGGCATTGACGATGTCGCGCGCTT
The DNA here is from genome assembly GCA_003486285.1 of Actinomycetota bacterium. Lineage (GTDB taxonomy): Bacteria > Actinomycetota > Acidimicrobiia > Spongiisociales > UBA11373 > UBA11373. The sequence continues at coordinate 3,473 of DNGH01000005.1, read as the reverse complement.
CGCGTAGCTCGGATTGGGTGACTTCGGCACCCGCCGGCACCGCGGTGCCTGCGATGAGAGCAATGATGAGGACGACGCCAGCGCGACGCATTCCCGACTCCGGTCGACTGCGAAGTCGCAGGCTACCCGATGTCGGCGGCAATCCGCCCGGGCCGCCGGGGCTGCTCAGCACAGGCCTGCGACCACCGGATAGGCGTTCTGATAGGCCCCGCCGCCGGGCTGCCAGCCGAGGTGGAGGTGCGGCGTCGAGGCGTTCCCGGTGTGTCCGACGTAGCCCACCAACTGCCCGGCGGCAACCCGGATCCCTCCGGTGAGGCCGGACACGAAGGCGCTGAGGTGGGCGTAGTACCAGATGTCGCCAGACTCGCCCCGGATGTAGAGGCCGAGACCCCCGGCCGAGTGCCAGCCGGGACTCAAGATGACACCGGCCTCGATCGCCACCAGCGGGGTCCCCTCGGCGGCGAGCATGTCGACCCCGGTGTGGGTGCGGCCCCCGGGCCGGGGGTCTCCCCACGAGTCGGTGAAGGTGGTGGCACCATCGACCGGGCACACCCGGGTTCCGGGCGGTGCGGCGGGGAGTGTCGTGGTCGTCGTCGCGGTGGTGGAGGTGGTGGCCGCCGGTGCGGTCGACGTCGGCGCCGCGGTCGTGGTCGTCGTCGCGGTAGTGGAGGTGGTGGTGGGCCCGGGGCCGGTGGTGGTGGGCCCGGGGCGGGTGGTGGTGGTCGGAGGACGCGTGGTCGTGGTCGTCGAGGTGGCGAGGAACTCGCGCAGCTCCTGCGCCTCCTGCTCGAGGCGCAGGCGCTCCGCCTCCTGCGCATCCCATTCCGCCCGCACCGTCTGGTACTCGGCGTTGGCGTCTTCCAGCTCGCCGTAGATGAGCGTCACCAATCGCTCCATCTCGAGGCGCATGTCCTCCTGAGCCCCCACCGCTTGCTCCACCAGGGTGCGCTGCTGTTCGAAGTCGCGCCGCGCCATCTCGAGGCGGTTGACCACCTCGCGATCGGTCTGCGAGACCGACTCGAGATACACGTGGCGGGTGGGGAGTCGCTCCACGTCCTCGCGGGTGCCGGTCACCGGGCCGGTACTGCCGGCACTCATGTACATCTCGGCGGCGCGCTCGCGGGCGGCGCCGCGCGCCAGCACCAGCTCCCGCTCCCGGGCGGTGAGTTGGACACGCAGGCGAGCCAGGGTGTCGAGCAATGCCGCCTCTTCGGAGACCGCAGCCTCATACGCGGCCACCTCGTCGGCGAGACGCTCCCGAACCTGGCGGAGCGCCTCGCGGGCATCCTCGACATCGCCGCGGGTCACCTCGGCGAGTGCCGGCGCCGCCAGGATCCCGGTGAGGAAGGCCACGAGGACGAGCAGCACGCGCACGCCGCGGCGGTTCATCGCATCACCGCTACCGGTCCGGTCCAGCCACCGCCGCGATAGTCGACGACGCCTTCGTCCGCGAGCTTGCGCAGGTGGGCGTCCACCGACACCGCCGCCGCCGGATGCAGCCGCGGATCCACCTCGGCGTACACCTTCCGCACCACAGCACCGACGGTGGTGGCGCCGCCGTCGATCGCCGCCAGGATCTGCGCCTCGCGCTGTCGGCGATGCTCGAGATACTCCCCGATGGTGCGATCCGGGTCGCGCATGATCGGACCGTGGCCGGGGTAGATCACCCGCAACCCGGTCCGGTGCAGCATCGTCAACGAGTCGAGATAGCGCTTCATGTCCTCGACCATCACCGTGGAGCCACCCATGATGTGGTCCCCCGTGAACAATGCGTCTCCGATCCGATAACAGGTCGAATCGGCGGTGTGGCCCGGGGTGGCCAACGCCACCAGCCGCGCCCCGCCGAACTCGACGACATCACCATCGGCAATCCGGCGGTCCGGGCTGAAGCCTCCGCCCGGCCCGGGGCCGATGGTGGGTATCCCCAGGCGCTGGGCCAACGGTGGTGCCGCCGGGGCATGATCGGGATGGGTGTGGGTCACCAGGACACCCACTGGGGCCACCCCGGCGAGTGCGGCCACGATCGCATCGAGGTGGGCGGCGATCACGGGACCGGGATCGATCACCACCGCCTCCCCACCTGCCACCACCACCCAGGTGTTGGTGCCGGGACCGGTCATCGGTCCGGGATTGGGGGCGAGCACCAGTTCGACTCTCATCGGTCGGCCTCTTCGAACCCCGGATCCCCGGGGAGGAGCACCGACCACGCTCCCTGTGAGTCCCGCACGATTCTCGGCTCGGTCCGAGCAGGAGCCACCCGGCGGCTTACCGACAGCACCCCGTCGAGATCGGCGGCGGTGGCGAGCATCTCGAGTTGCGCCCGGGTCGGTACCTCGACCAGCCACTCACCGGCGGCCGCGGCCGCCAGCGCCCGCCGCGGCGTCACCCACACCGGGTCGTACACCTCGGTGCGGTCCGAGCGCACCACGACGTCGGCGGGAACCTCGAGAAGATAGAACCGCGCATCGAAGCGCTTGGGAAGACCCCGCGGCGTCACCCAGTTGCTGACGTAGAGGAGGGCATCCCCATCGAGTCGCCGGCCGGTCGCCTCGAGGGTGCGGTACAGGCCACCCGCCGGCTCGGCGAAGTGGCCGATGCCGCCGACCGTCACCACGATCCCGACCTCTTCGGCGAGTTCGCGCAGAGCCGCCGCCCGCCACGGGACCTCGGCGGAATCGCCCGACCATTGCACCAGTGCGCCGGTGCCGGGTGCGGCGTCGTCGGGATCGAGGGCCCCTCCCGGGAACACATGGGCTCCTCCCATGAACGTGGCCTCGCGCGCCCGGCGCACCATCAAAACCTCGAAGGGATCACCGTGCCGCCGCAGCACGATGATCGTCGCGGCAGGCCGGGGAATCACCTCCACGGGCGCTGCGGGATCCACGAAGTCGAATATAGGGCCCCCGGTAGGCTGTGCCCATGGTCTCGTATCCGCCGTCGATCGACGCGCTCGCCGCTGCGATCGACGATGGATCACTGCCACGGCCGCTCCTCGTGGAGATCGCCCGTCGCGCGGTGGCGATGTGGCGCGACGATCGCGCCGGCGATCCCACCGAACGGGCCCGGCATGAGATGCAGTCGCTCGCCCGCCGGCGCGGACGCGTCATCAACGCCACAGGAGTCCTGCTCCACACCAATCTCGGACGCGCCCCGCTGCATGCGGAGGCCACCGCGGCGGCGGCGGCTGCCTCGGCCGACTACACCCCACTGGAGATGGACCTCGACACCGGACAGCGCGGCGGCCGGGGCCGCTACGCCCACTCGCTGGTGATGGCCCTCACCGGTGCGGAGGCGGCGCTGGTCGTGAACAACAATGCCGGAGCCCTCCTGCTGGCGATCGCGGCTCTCGCCAGCGGCGGGGAAGTCGTGGTCTCCCGGGGGGAACTGATCGAGATCGGGGGGTCGTTCCGCCTCCCCGAGATCGTCGCCGCAGCAGGGGCGCGCAGCGTCGAGGTCGGCACCACCAACCGCAC
>DNGH01000041.1:7083-7237 GCA_003486285.1 Actinomycetota bacterium | reverse complement strand
ACCGTTTCAACGCGGAGCCTCTTCAGGGTTTGGCAGACTCGATCAAAGAGGTCGGGGTGTTGCAGCCGATCGTGGTCCGGCCGGCGGGACCCAACGGCCGGCATGTGCTGGTGGCGGGGGAGCGCCGGCTCCGCGCAGCCCGGATGGCGGGTCT
>DNGH01000041.1:0-6939 GCA_003486285.1 Actinomycetota bacterium | reverse complement strand
GAGATCCCGGCGGTGATCCGCGACGGCGACGACCAGGGTCGGCTGGTCGAGGCGGTGGTCGAGAACGTGCAACGCGAGGACCTCGATCCCCTCGAGGAGGCCGCGGCCTACCGTACTCTCATGGAAGATTTTGGTATGAACCACGAACAGGTCGCGACCCGGGTGGGCAAGAGCCGCTCGACGGTGACCAACAGCGTGCGCCTCCTCGGGCTCCCCGGTGCGATCCAGACGCTGCTCGTCGCCGGGAAGATCAGCGCCGGGGCGGCGCGGGCCCTGCTCGGAACCGATGACACCGCCTATGCGGTGCGGATCGCCAACAAGGCCGCGGCCGAGGGGTGGTCGGTGCGCCAGGTGGAAGAAGCGGTACGGGCCCGGCAGGGTGCCGAGGCGGTCGTGGAGAAGAAGCCGCCGCGGGTCAGGAAGGACCGGGCCGCGCAGATCATCGCCCTCGAGGCGCGCCTCGGCGAACGCCTCGGCTCACCGGTCCACATCGAGTACACCCGCCGCGGTGGCGGTCGCATGAGCATCCGCTTCGGTTCACTCGACGATCTGGAGCGGATCTATCGGAGCCTGCTGGGCGGTTAGGGAATGAGGTGTCAGGTATCAGGTCACAGGTGTCAGCCAGAACCCGAAGGAACCAGACTTCGCGGCGCTTCCGGTTCTGATACCTGACACCTGATACCTGACACCTCGTAACCGGGAACCGGTAACCGTCCGCCGCGACCTATCGCTGGCTCGGGTGTTTCTCCCGGTCGGCGAACCAGCCGCCCAGGGCGCGGATCACACTGCGTCCCAGGGTGGAGTCGAGGTGGGGCAGCGACACGATGACCGCGGGCGCCCGGGTCGCCCGCAGCAGCGGCATGGTGCGCCCGGCGGCGCGCACTCCCAACCGGCCCGCCAGTCCGGAGGCGATGGCGGCCCCGGCCTCGCTGTGGCTCTGGGCCGAGGCGAAGTAGTAGATCCCGGCGGCGTCCGTGCCGGGGTGGCAGAAGCCGAGGATCAGATCCGCGGCGATCTCGTTGGCATGCTCGGCACGAAGCCGTTCGGCGGGTCGGGTATCGGCGGATCGAGCCAGAAACGCCTGCGCTCCCGATTCGCGCACCGTGAGCGCCGCCCCGCCGGCCGCGGTCCACGCCTCGTGCGCCTCGTGCTCGTCGCGACAGAAGGGATCGAGGAAGATCCGCAGGCCGACGAGGCTGGGAGGAAGGGCGGCGAGCCACACCCGCTCCCGGACGTGGTGGCGCCCCATCTTGCCGGTCTCACGTGAGATCAGATCGAGTTCGGCGACGACTTCCGGTCCGACGACGCCGTCCTCCGCCATGTGCCGGTTCTGCTGGAAGTCCAGCACCGCCTCGAGCGTGCTGGCGCCGAAGATCCCGTCGACGCGACCGGCATCGAAGCCGATGGCGTTGAGCCGCCGCTGCAGGTCGGCGACGTCGTCGCCGTGGAGCATCGGCATCCGGTGATACAACAGACGGTCGCCGAGCCCGTGGCCGGCATCGACCATGGTGCGCCACGTCTCCCGCCCCACGAGCCCATCGGGGGGGAGGCGCCGCGATTTCTGGAAGGCGGTGACGGCAGAAACCGTGCCCTCGCCGAAGACCCCGGGGGAATCGGGCGCGGTGGAGAACCCGAGGTCGTGGAGCCGATCCTGGATGTCCCGGACCGGCTCTCCGCTGTCACCGATCCGATAGAGCGCCATGGCGGAACATGGTGGCACGTGCCAGACGTATCGGGGCGGGCCTCCGACCCGGATGCTCGATGGCAGTGGACCGAGCAGGGCGAGGGGTGAGGGCGCCGCGCGACACGACTGGAGACTGGAGACTCGAGACTGGGGACCGGGCTGGAGACTGGCGACTGGAGACCGGAGACTTCCTATCCCGTAAAGGCCTTGAGCTCCATGAGCATCTTGGCCTTGGGCATGGCACCGACGATGCGCTTGCGCATCTCGCCGTTCTGATAGACGATCAAGGTCGGGATGGACATGACGTCGTAGCTGCCCGCGGTCTGCGGGTTCTCATCCACGTTGAGCTTCGCCACCCGGAGCTTTCCGGAGTACTCGGCGGCAATCTCCTCGACGATGGGGGAGATCATCCGGCAGGGACCGCACCACTCGGCCCAGAAGTCGACCAGAACCGGGGTGTCTCCGGAGATCAGGTCCTTGAAGTTCTGGTCGGTGGCGGTGAGCGTGTTCTCTGACATCTTCTTGTGGCCGCGGGGCGGCCGTCCTCCATTCGGTCTACAGGGGCAACAACCTTGCGCCCGTGGTGGTCATTCCGTCGACTCGAGCGACTCGAGCCACCTCTCGGCATCCATTGCTGCCTGGCATCCCATCCCGGCGGCAGTGATGGCCTGACGATAGGTGGAGTCGACGACATCTCCGGCACCGAACACACCGGGCACGGAGGTGGCGGTGCCCTTGAAGGTGAGCAGGTACCCGCGCGCATCCAGATCCAGTTGCCCGGTGAAGAGAGCGGTGTTCGGGGTGTGGCCGATGGCGACGAACACCCCCTCCACGGCGAGGTCGGAGACGGTGCCGGTGATGGTGTCGCGCAACCGGACCCCGGTCACCGAACCATCGCCCAGGATCGAGTCGACCACCGTGTTCCAACGCACCGTGATCTTGGGGTGGTGCAGGACCCGGTCCGCCATGATCTTCGAGGCACGAAACTCGTCACGGCGATGCACCACGGTGACCCTGCTGGCAAAGCGGGTGAGAAAGAGCGCTTCCTCCATCGCGGAGTCGCCGCCACCGACGACGACGATCTCGCGTTCCTTGAAGAAGAAGCCATCGCAGGTGGCGCAGGAGCTCACCCCGTGGCCGCGCAGCTTCTCCTCGCCGGGGACGCCGATCCACTGCGCCGAGGCCCCGGTGGAGACGATGACGGTCTCGGCCGAGTACTCGTCGGAATCGACCCAGACCCGGAAGGGGCGGGATGAGAGATCCACCCGGGTGACGTCGCTGGTGATGAACCGCGTGCCGAAGCGCTCTGCCTGCTTGCGGAAGAGGTCCATCATCTCCGGCCCCAGGACCCCGTCGGGGAAGCCGGGGTAGTTCTCCACCTCGGTGGTCAGCATGAGCTGTCCTCCGGCGGCGAGGCCCTCGATGACGAGCGGCTCCATGCCGGCGCGGGCCGCATAGACCGCGGCGGTGAGGCCGGCCGGTCCGGACCCGATGATGATGATCTGTTCGGTCATTCCGCCTCGTGACGAATCCGCCTGCGCCACATCAACACCCCTGCCAGCAGGAATAGTCCGCCCACCGCGGCGTAGGCGATCTCCATCGAATAGCCGCAGTCGCAGGCCTTGTGGAACAACTCGTCGAGGATTCGGAACAACCCGACCAGGAGGAAGATGAAGGCCAGCCCGATGAGGGCCAGGGCGACGATTCCGAGGGTGATGAAGGTGATCACCCTGGCAATGCGGTCAACGGTCATCGCCCGGATCCGGGTCGCCACCGCCTCGAAGAGGTCGGCAACCTTGATCGGGAAGTCGTCTTCCTCGGGCTCGAGAGGCGGCGTGGTCACGGGGGAAGGCTACCCGCTTCCCGCTACCCGCTTCCCGCCGGAACCGTCGCCCGTCGCCGGTCGCCCGTCGCCCGCCAGAACGGTCACCCGGGATCATTGGCGCGGTCAGTATGAGAATCCTGATACCTGATACCTGATACCTGATACCTGATACCTGACACTCTTCTGGCTGACCGCTCCTACGGAACCGGAATCGGCACCGCGCAATCGCCGGGGGCGAATGCCACCAGAAGCGCGGTCCCGTCGCCGGTGTCGCCGAGGATGAAGACCGCGTACTCGATGGTGGCTTCCACCGCTCCCTCGGCCGCAGGCGGGTAGAGATAAGGGAACCAGGTGAGCCCAGCGGTGTCGAAGTAGACGATGGCCTCCGCGTAGACAATGGCCTCCGCCACGCATGGTGTGGTGGAGTCGGTGGGTGCGGCCACGACCTGAAGGCCCTCGGGATCGCTCCGCAGCAGGGTCAGGTCCTGTGCCAACTTCGTCATGTCGGCGGAGTTCTCCGTGAACGCGGTGGCCAGGGTGGTGATGGCGGACTCCTCACCACCGGTGGCCGTCGGGACCAGGGGGACCGTGGCGTCACCCGCCGCGGTTTCGGAGGGAGGCCCGGCACCCAACGGACCGGCGTCGCGAGCGGCGTCGCCGTCCGGCGTGGTCGCCCCGTCGGCGACGGTCATGGCGGCATCGTCGCCTCCGCCATCTCCGATCAGGCCGACCATGGGAGATAGGGCGACGATGGCGGCCAGGGCGGTGGCACTCACGGCAATCGCCCCCCAGGCCACCCGGCGGCGCGGGTTGGGGACCGGCGCCGCGTCGGGCGACAGCCCGAGCTGCGTGGCGATGGCGGCCCGCAGGGCGGTGCGCTCGCCGTCACGGAGGGGTGAGGCGGGAGCGGACCGGATGAAGGCGAGCGCCCGGCGCTGCGCACCGAGCTCGGCCAGTGCGGCGGGGTCGGTGGCAATCCGAGCCTCGAGCGCGACAGCATCGGCCGGGGAGAGGCTGCCCTCGGCCAACGCGGCCAGGAGTTCGGGATCGAAGCTATTCATGGTGTTCACCACTTGGAGTGTCGGAGGGGGCGTCGCGGTTCCCGAGGGCCTCGGCCAGGAGGCGCCGGCCCCGGAACACCCGGGACTTCACGGTGCCCACCGGCACCTCGAGGGCCTCGGCCACGGTCTGCAGGGCCAATCCCTGGACGTCGGCCAGGATCACCGCAGCCCGGAACTCGGCGGGCAGGGCCGCCAGGGCGGCCTCGAGATCGGGGCGGAGTTCCACGGCGCGGAACTCGTCCCCGGCGCTCTGATCGGCCGGATCGTTGCCTTCGGGGAGTGGCTCTGCCAGGTGGCGCCGGGTTCGCCGGGAGTGGTCGTAACAGGTGTTGACCGCCACCCGGTACAGCCAGGTGCTGAAGGCGCTGCGGCCCGCGAAGCGGTCGGCCTTGCGGAACACGGTGACGAAGGTCTCCTGGGTGGCGTCGAGGGCGGCCTCACGGTCGCGCAGCATCCGCAGGCAGACCGCAAAGACCCGGTCCTCGTGAGCCCGCATCAGGTCTTCGAAGGCCGCCATGTCACCGCGCAGGTAGCGCGCGATGAGTGCGGCGTCGGTGGCGGCGCGGTCGGTCACGGGGCAACGCTACCGGTCAGCGGAGCCGGTACACCACCCCGGCGACACCGGGCCCGGCATGGGTGCCGACGACGGGTCCGAGGCGGGCGATCAGAGGTTCCTCGTCCCTGACGGCCCGGATGGCGGCGAGGAACTCCTCGAGGTCGGCCGGATCGGAGTGGATCACCCCAAAGCTCCGGATGCGATCCCCCAGGCCGGCGACGTGCGCGGCGACCGCGGCCAGAGCCTTGCGGCGGGTCCGCACCCTTCCCGCGGCCTCGACCGCTCCCTCGTGGAACGAGATGATCGGCTTGACGTCGAGAAGGTTGCCGAAGAAGGCCTGGGCCCCTCCGATCCGCCCGCCGCGGTGGAGGAACTCCAGCGTGTCGAGGGTGGCATAGATGTTGGTGGCGGCCGCTGCGGCCACCGCCGCGTCCTCCACGGCATCGATGCCGACGCCGGTAGCGGCGAGTTCGGCGGCTTCGATGACCACCAGGCCGAGCGCCGCGGTCACCAGGGCGCTGTCGACCACGCGGATCGGGACGCCACCGACGAACTGCTCGGCGGCGAGGACCGCGGCCTGATGGGTCGCGGAGATCTTGGAGGAGATGCAGATCACGACGACGCCGTCGGCGCCCTCGTTGGAGAGGCGGCGGAAGGCCTCCTGGAATCTGCCCACGGACGGTGCCGCGGTCTGGGGCAGGACGCCACCCTCGGTGAGGCGGCGCCAGAACTCGTCCGTGGTGAGTTGCTCGCGATCGACGAACTCCTCGTCGCCGAACCGGATCGTCAGCGGGACGATCGTGATGCGGTGCCGTTCGATCACCTCGTCGGGAAGGTCACATGAGGAGTCGGTGACGATGCGGATCACTGCGGTCCTCCCGCGTGGAATGTCGACGATTCTCGCAGGCGCCGCAGCCCCTTGTGCCGGTTCGCGGCCGAGTGGCCCCCGGACGACGCGATCCCCACAATGGGTCCGTGATCGCCCGGTTCGACCCCAGGGTCCTCGAGACCGACCCCATCCCGCGGCGGGTCGTGCTCGAGGTGCTGGCGGCGGCGCTCGCTGCCGCCGATCCCGAGGCGGCGGTGAGGCGGAGCCTGGTGGCGCACGGGGCGTCGATTGGCATCGGCGGTACCGACTTCGCCGCCCCGAAGGGCAGGGTGATAGTCCTCGCCCTGGGCAAGGCGGCATCCGCCATGGCCCGCGGTGCGGTCTCCGCACTCGATGGCCTGGCGATTGCAGGGGTGGTGGTGTCTCCCGACGGAGCGCGGGTCTCCGGACTGCAGGCGGTGGCTGGGGAGCACCCCGTACCCGGTCCGGGGTCGCTACGAGCCGGGCAACTCCTCCTCGAGGTCGCCGCATCGGCGGGCCGGGCCGACCTGGTGCTGGTGCTCCTGTCGGGGGGAGGATCGTCGCTGGCGGAGGTGCCGCTGCTCGGATGCACGCTTGGTGATCTTCAGGCGGTGGGAGCGGCCCTGCTGCGCAGCGGGTTGCCGATCGACTCCGTCAACACGGTGCGCCGCCACCTCTCCGCGCTGAAGGGCGGCCGCTTGGCGTTGGCCGCGTCCCCGGCTCGGGTGGCCACGCTTGTCGTCTCGGACGTCGTCGGCAGTTTGCTCGAAGTCATCGCCGGCGGACCGACCGTGCCGGACCCGACCTCGGCTGCAGACGCGATGCGGGTGATCACGGACGCGGCGATCCCGGTTCCCCCCGGCGTGTTCGAGGTGCTGCGGCATGAACCGGGGGAGCGGCTGGTCGAGCCGGGGTCGGTCGCAGTGATCGCCGATGGTCCGGCCTGCGCCGCGGCGGCGGCGG
>DNGH01000151.1 GCA_003486285.1 Actinomycetota bacterium | reverse complement strand
GTGGCCGAACAGATCGGTGGGCACTTCGTCACCGCCGACGTCACCAACCCCGCCGAGGTCGCCGCCGCGGTCGAGGCCGCCGCCGGGGTGATGGGAGGGATTCATCTCTGCCTCAACGCCGCCGGCATCGCCCCGGCCCACCGGGTGGTGACGCGCACCGGGGAACTCTTCCCGCTCGAACTGTACGAGAAGGTGCTCCGGGTCAACCTGATCGGCACCTTCGACGTGACCCGTCACGTCGCCAAGCGGATGGCCGACAACAAGCCCAACGACGATGGTGAGCGCGGTGCGATCGTCAACGTCGCCTCCATCGCCGCCACCGAGGGGCAGATCGGCCAGGCGGCGTACTCCGCCTCCAAGGGCGGCGTGGCGGCGATGACCCTGCCTCTGGCCCGCGACCTGGCCTCGTACGGGATTCGGGTGAACACGATCGCCCCCGGGATCATGGAGACCCCGATGATCGGCGGCATGACCGACGAGGTGCGTGAGTCGCTCGCCCAGGTGCACGTGTTCCCCAAGCGCCTCGGCCGCCCCGCCGAGTTCGCCGCCCTCTGTCAGCACCTGTTCGAGAACACGCTCATCAACGGCGAGACGGTGCGACTCGATGCGGCAGCGCGCATGGGACCGCGATAAGAAGTCTCCAGTCTCCAGTCTCCAGTCTCCAGTCGGAGGGGCGTCTTCTTATCACTCCCCCCTTGTGGGGGAGTCGCCGCGGCGGAGCCTCGGCGGTGGGGGTATTGAGTGCGCCCCGCCGCTGTGTGCACTTGCGCAGGCGGTAGGTCCTGGAGTGGCGGATGTGGGCATCGCATCGGGATGCGGTCTTGCTACTGTCCCGCAACCTATGAAACCCCGCACCACCATTCGCACCCTGCTCGCCCTTGTCCTGGTCTCCGCCGTCACCCTGGTGCCCGGCACGGCCCTCGCCGACAATCACTGCACCTTCCGCATCCTGCCGAGTCCCGGTTGGCGTGGAGCAGCGGCGACGATCGAGGGCTTCAACATGAGCCCGGACCACGAGTACGTCGCCAACTTCGAGGGTGAGAACCAGGCGGCGCCAGGAGCCAAGACGAACGGCAACGGCTACTTCAAGGTCACGTTCACCATCCCCATGGACGCGCCGTCAACTTCGAATTGGATTGTGTTCGACTCTTCGGCTCAGGGGGGTTGCCAGATGAACGACTCCCAGCCATACACCGTCCTGGCGAGCGCTCCCACCACCACGACGACGAGCGTCCCTCCGACCACCACGCTGGCTCCGACCACGACCGTGGCGGCGACGACGACCACCGTGGTGGACCTGACCACCACGACGGGCGGCGGTGCGGAGACCACCACCTCGGTCGGCGACACGACCACCACCACGGTGGTCGAGGATGGCGAGGAGGGGGACAGCAGCCCGATCCTCCTCTACGTCATCATCGGCGTCCTCGCCGCGGCGCTGCTGTTCTTCATCGTCAAGTCCCTGGGGGGCCGTCGCAAGTAGCGGATCGTCGCTCCGACGGCCCAACCGCGAGGGTTGGGTATCGTCGGCGCCCCGATGCGCACCACCACTTTGATCGTCGGCCTCGCCCTCGCCACCCTGCTCGGGGTGGCGAGGGCAGAGGCAGGCGGATGCACCGTCGCCATCGTTCCGGAATCGGGATGGCCGGGCGCCAGCCTCACCGTCACCGGAACCGGGTTCGCCTCGGGCGCCGACATCACCGTCTCGCTGGGGGACTTCCCCGTCTACGACGGGTTCATCGATGCCGACGGCGGCTTTCGCATCGGGTTCCGGATTCCGGATCCCTTCGTCGTCGGCGAGGTGAGCCTCGTCGTGGCCGATCACACCGACGCCTGCGGGGTCGCCCAGCCCTATGTGGTCGCGGCCACCCCGCCACCCCAGCCAGTAGAAGCCATCGCACCCTGGGGCCTGGCGCTCCTGGTGGTAGCGGGAGCCGTGCTGGGTGTGGGGATCGCCGGGATCGCAATCAAGCGAAAGTGAGCCATCCCTCCCCCCTTGTGGGTGAGTCCGGTCGGTGGGGGGTGGGTTCGTGTGGGGAGTAACCCCGGTCGCATCGCTCCCCCTTGTGGGGGAGTCGACCGGACGGAGTCCGGTCGGTGGGGGGTATTTCGGTGTGGCGAGTAACCCCCCATCGCCTCGGCTCGCTTGGCTCACCGAGGCACTTCCCCCACAAGGGGGGAAGGATGAAGAACGGAGTCCGGTCGGTGGGGGGTGGGGAGCAGTAACCCCCCATCGCCTCGGCTCGCCATCACTCCCCCCTTGTGGGGAGTCGACCGGGCGCAGGCCGGTCGGTGGGGGGTATCGGACCCGGCACCTGGCACCTGGCACCTGGCACCCCGCCGTGCTATCCCTTGCGCGGTGGACCCCATCCCCTGGCTGCTGGACGGTGATCCCGCGATCCGCTGGCAGGTGATGCGCGATCTGACGGATGCCACGGAACCCGCGGTGCACAGGATGCGAGCCCGGGTGGCCCGTGAGGGGTGGGGGGCGCGCCTGCTCGACCTGCAGCATGACGACGGGGGCTGGGGTGAGGGGGTCTACTCGCCGAAGTGGACCTCGACCACCTACACGCTGCTGGTGCTGCGCCACCTCGGCGTCCCACCCCAGGCGCCACGGGTGCGGCGGGCCGTCGCCGCAGTTCGCCGCCACCAGACCATGGGCCGGGCGAACCAGCCCCTCTTCCGCTATCGGGGTGAGACCTGCATCACCGGGATGGTTCTCGCCCTCGCCTCCTACTTCGACCCCGACTCGGACGCCGCCGACGATGTGGCCAGGTTCCTGCGCAGCGAGCAACTCGGCGACGGCGGCTGGAATTGCGAAGCCAGCCGGAAGGGCTCGACGCGTTCGTCCTTCAACACGACAGTGTCCGCGATCGAGGGGCTTCTGGAGTACGAGCGAGCCAGGAAGGCGGCCCGCACCGCCACCGCGGCGCGCCGTAGGGGAGAGAAGTACCTGATCTCGCGCCGCATGCTTCGATCGCTCTCGACGGGCGAGGTGGTCAACCCCCGCTGGAAGGCGTTCTCGTTCCCACCGCGCTGGCACTACGACGTCCTGCGCGGTCTCGACCACCTGGCCGCGGCCCGGGCCAAGTGCGACGACCGGCTCGATGAGGCACTGGACCTCGTCGAGTCCAAGCGGCGGCCCGATGGCACCTGGCCGGTGCAGAACCATCACGCCGGACTGGAGCACTTCGTGATGGAGCGCACCGGCAAGCCGAGCCGCTGGAACACCCTGCGCGCCATGCGAGTGCTGCGATGGGCAGGTCGCGCCTGATCCGGGCGGGGAATCGCAGCCGCAGTCTCGGCGTTGTGGCGCGGTGGCCCGCGCAACCTGGAACGGAGTCGTCCTCGCCGAGAGCGAGGACACGGTGGTGGTCGAGGGCAACCACTACTTCCCGCCCGATGCCGTGAACCAGGTGTATCTCGCCCCGAGTGAGCGCCACACGCAGTGTCACTGGAAGGGCACCGCCTCCTACTACGACGTGGTGGTGGAAGACATGGTCAACCCCGCGGCCGCCTGGTACTACCCCGACCCTTCCCCGGCGGCCCGTGGGATCACCGGGCGCATCGCCTTCTGGAAGGGCGTGAAGGTCGAAGCCTGAGGACCGCATCCGTGAGGCTCGTCCCGGGCCCCGTCGAAGACCCAGTACAGATACCATCGGCAGGTGCACAAGGCGGTGCCAATGCTCGTGGCCTCGCTGCTGATCGGGGCCTGCAGCGCGGGTTCCACGGTGCCGACAGCCGATACCGCGCTGACGACGACAACGACGGCGCTACCCACGACGACGGCGATCGTGTCACCCGGTGGCGGCCTCCTCGCCTTCGGCGCGTTCGGGGTGAGATTCACACCCAAGGGCGGCGGCGACGATGTCACCCTGACCACCGATCCCTTCTACGAGGCGGTCGAGTATCTCGTACCCGACCGGGATGGCGGCATCGTCTACGTCCACCGGGTAACCCCCATGGCGTGGCTGCCGGGGTCGGTGCTCTGGCTGCCCGGTGGCGACGCCGAGCCGCGTCTGGTTGTTGCAGGCTCGTCTCGCACCCAGCTCATCCCCAGGGGGATCATCGAGGTAGCCGGGGCGCGTTTTCTGCTCTACATCGAGTGGGATATGGACACCCGGCAGGGTTCCGCCAAGCTGAAGCCACTTCTGGCCGGGGCGCCCGTGACCGTCTGGGCCGCTGCCGCCGAGTCGGTGCAGGACGCCACCACCGGGGGCGGGCGCATCCTGCTGCAACTGGTCGAGGGATTCCCGAGTGACCGCTGCAGGCTGGTGTTGGTCGACGCCTATGGCCTGGAAGTGGACGCCCCGGGTCTGCCCGACTGCGCGGAGCCCGGTGATCCGCGCTCCTTCCAGCTCTCATCCGATGGGACCGAGGTGTGGTACATCGATGGGCGGGGCGAGCGTCTCGTGGTGCAGGGTCTCGACGATCCGGCAGAGGTGATGGAGCTGCCGATCGCTCGCCCCCATGGGGTTCGCTACGACGGCAACGACACCGCCGTCGTGTCCACCGACACGGGGCCGCTGCTGATCACCCGGAGCCACGGTGCTCTCGCCGCGGAACCCATTGCCGTAGTCGAGGGGGCGGCGGGCCTCCTTCCGTACACGGGCACCATCGCATTGACCGCGGACGCCCGGCTCGGTACGGGTCTCGCCGAGTATCCCTGCACGACGCGCCTCCCGGCCCTCCCCGAACAGGATCTACCGCCCGCGGTGGCGGCCACGCGTCGATCGATCTACGAGGCGATCGCGAACTGCGATTGGGTGGCACTGCGTGAACTCGCCACCGCGCAGGGCGGCATCCACTACGCAGTCGCCTATGAGCCTGGTCTGCCGGTGCCCTACTGGATCGAGTTGATGCGCTCCGGCAACGACATCCTGGGCGACATCGCCACGGTGCTCACCCTGCCCGCGATCGAGGTGGACCACGGAGATGGGGCCGTGTCCTGGGTATGGCCGGCGGTGGCCGGGAAGGAAGAGGAGGCGCGTACCGACGCCGATTGGCAGGCGCTGCTACCGCTCTATACCCAGGAAGAGATCGATGCCATCAGGTATGGGCCAGAGGGGTACGCCGGTGGGTTCGAGTTGATCATCTCCCTCGACGGCACCTGGGTGGGGGCCTTCATCTTGAGCGTGTAGCTGCTGACCGCTGACCGCTTCCTAACGCTCCAGCACGTCCCGGCGCGTCACATCTGGCAGGTTCCGCCCCAGGGTCCCCAGGCCGGCAGCACCGAGGCGTTCCTCGGCCTCGCCGAGGAGGCGGCGCAGCCGGGACACCTGGTGGCGGAGCCGTTCCACCTCATCGCGCAGCTCGAGGATTTGGCGCACCCCCTCGAGGTTGACGCCGTCGGCGGTGAGCTCCTGGATCAGCCCCAGCTGCTCCAGATCCCCATCCGAATAGCGCCGGGTGCCGCCGGGGGTGCGGTAGGGATGGAGCAGTCCGCGCCGCTCATAGATGCGCAGGGTCTGCGGGTGCACGCCGCCGAGTTCGGCGGCCACCGAGATGATGTAGACGGCGTCGCGGGAATCGGTCACGGTCACACCCCCAGGTGGGATCGAGGATTGATTTCGGACTCGAGACTGCGGAGTCTCTCGAGAAGGCTGCGCTGCGCGTCGTCGAGGTGCTCGGGCACCCGCACCTCGATGGTGACCAGCAGATCGCCGGTGGCCTTGGCGGTGGCGACGCCGCGGCCGGTGAGGCGCATCGTGGTGCCGTGCTGGGTGCCCGGAGGAACCCGCACGGTGACGGTGCCGGCGAGCGTCGGCACGGTGATCGCGGCTCCCAGGGCGGCCTCGGTGATGGTGATCGGCACCTTGATCCGCAGGTCGCGTCCCGAACGGGCGAAGATGGGGTGGCGGGCGGCATGAACCGTGACGTAGAGGTCGCCTGCCGGCCCACCGTTGTCGCCGGGCCGTCCCCGGCCGCGCAGCCGGATGCGGGCGCCGTCGTTGACACCCGCCGGGATCTTGACCGGGACCTCACGCCTTCCCTCGGGCCCGTCGACGGTGAGCACCCGGGTCACGCCCTCGATCGCCTCGTGGAAGGACAGGCTCACCTCGGACGCAAGATCCCCGCCGGGCTGGGGGCTGCGGGTGCGACGACCCCCGCCGAACAGGTCGCCGAGGCCGCCGAACCTCCCGCCCCCGGAGCCGAATAGATCTCCGAGGTCGCCCAGGTCCTCGATCCGCACGTACTGGGCACCACCGCCGCCGGGCCCGCCGACGTAGGCGCCGCGCGCCAAGGCGTCGCGGGCCTGGTCGTACTCGACCCGGACCTTGGGATCCGACAGGATCTCGTAGGCCTGGTTGACGTCCTTGAAGCGCGACTCGGCCTGGGCGTCGCCGGGGTTGTTGTCCGGGTGGTACTGCTGCGCCAGCGCCCGGAAGGCCTTCTTGATTTCCTTGGCGGAGGCGCTCCGGTCGACGCCGAGCACTGCGTAGTAGTCGTGATCGAGCCACTCGCGACGGATCGTCACTCCGGATCACCACCACCGGGATCGTCGGCGGCGACGGCGACGAGCGAGGGCCGCAGCACTCGCCCGTGCAGGGCGTAGCCGCGGCGCATCTCTGCCGTGACGACCAGGTGCCCGGTGCCGCCACCGGCGACCGCCTCGTGCAGCGCGGGATCGAACGGCATTCCCGCGGCTGGGATCGGCTCGAGGCCTTCCCGGGCCATGAGGTCCACGAGAAGCTGATGGGTCGAGCGGATTCCGGCCGCCAACCGTTCGTCGTTCGAGGCCTCGGCGGCTTCGAGGGCGCCATCGAACGAGTCGAGCACTGCCAGCAACTCTCTCACCAGCCCCTGGGTGGAGCGCATCACGATCTCATCGCGCTCGCGCGCGGACCGCTTGCGAAAGTTCTCGAAGTCGGCGGCGACCCGCTGCAGGTCTCCCAGATAGGAGGTGGCCTCGCCCTGGGCGGCGCGGAGCGCGTCGAGCAGAAAGGCGACCGCCGCTTCGGGATCTTCGGGCAGATCGCCGGGACGCACCTCATCGACGAGCTCGCCCACCAGGGGTGACTCGTCGGTCGGTCCGGCGACGACCTCGTCGGTCACCCTTCACCGCCCTCTTCGACGATCTCGGCCTCGACCACGTCGTCACCGTCCGGTGCGGTGGTCCCACCGGCTGCGGGCTGTGAGGCCTGGTACACCTTCTCTCCGAGGATCTGGGCGCCCTTGAGCATGTCCTCGGTGGCGGATTCCAGATCCTTGGCGTCGGCTGCAGGATCGGCGAGGAGCTTCTTGACCGCGGCGATCTTCTCCTCGACCCCTGCCTTCTCGTCGGCGCTGAGCTTGTCGCCGTGCTCGCCGAGCTGCTTCTCGATCTGATACGAGGCGTGGTCCGCCTTGTTGCGGGCATCGGCCGCCATCCGGCGGGCGTGGTCCTCGGCGGCATGGGCGGTGGCGGTGCGCACCATCTCCTCGATCTTGTCCTTGGGCAGAGCGGTGCCGCCGGTGATCGTGATCTGCTGCGTCTTGCCGGTGCCCAGGTCCTTGGCGGAGACCGCCACGATCCCGTTGGCATCGATGTCGAACGTCACCTCGATCTGCGGCACCCCGCGCGGCGCCGGGGCGATCCCGGTGAGGTTGAACTTGCCCAGCGAGGCGTTGCGGTCCGCCATCTCCGACTCGCCCTGGAGGACGTGGACCTCCACCTCCGGCTGGCTGTCGGCAGCGGTGGTGAAGATCTCCGAACGGCGCGTCGGGATGGTCGTGTTGCGCTCGATCATCTTCGTGAACACGCCGCCCATCGTCTCGATGCCGAGGGTGAGCGGGGTCACGTCGAGGAGCAGGATGTCCTTGACATCGCCCTT
>DNGH01000039.1 GCA_003486285.1 Actinomycetota bacterium | reverse complement strand
GGTCGCAGGTCGCAGGTCGCAGATGGCAGGGGCGACGGGCGACGGGTAACCGGTAACCGGTAACCGGCACCGCGTCCTGCGGGTCGCGGGTAGCGGGTCGCGGGCAGCGGGTAGCGGGTAGCGGGTAGCGGGTCGGTTACAATTGCGACATCGGGCATCGCATTGCCCGCGATTTGGAGACTTCTTGACCAAGCAAGACGACGTCGTACGCGTCCAGGGAACCGTCCTCGAGACGCTCCCCAACGCGATGTTCAAGGTGGAGATCGAAGGCGGTCTCGAGGTGCTGGCGCGCGCATCGGGGAAGATGCGCCGCGGCCGCTACATCCGCATCCTTCCGGGTGACAAGGTCGATCTCGACCTCTCCGTCTACGACCCGAGCCGCGGCCGCATCGTCTGGCGCTACAAGTCCTAGCCCCCGGACCGCCGCCCTCCCCCGAACTCAGACCTCCTGGAAGAGGAACGGCCGCAGCACCTCGAGCCGGTCGCCGACCTCGCCGTGCAGGTACCACAACGTGGCCGCCACCGATGACAGCAGGGCGTTGCCGTCCTGCGGGGTGAAGCAGAACCCGACCAGCTCGTTCCCGTTGCGCACCGCCAGGGTCTCGATCGGGACGACCGTCTGGCTGAGGATCCGCCCGTAGTAGCCGTGATCACGGCCGAACGAGAAGATCTGATTGGCCGAGCGCTTGTGAGTCAGCGCCACCCGGGCGTTGGCCGCAAGCAGATCGATCGCCTCCTTGACGGTGGTCTCGCGGTCCAACTGGAGGCTGAAGTGAAGGGCATGCATGTACTGCGTGTTGAGCTTCACCGCCGACGAGAAGATCGGCAGGTCGTGGCCGAGCGTCTCGAACAGCCGGTGCGCGTCGCGGGCGTGATGGGTGCCGAACCGCGGATCGTCGTGGCGGCCGACACTAGGGCTGGGGATGAACGAGCCATCCTGGCTGATGTCGTTGGCGCGCCGCAGGCACAGGAACCGGCCGCTGACCAGATGCGAGGCGCCGCTCGGGTCCATGGCCAGTGTCTTGATCAGGACCGAGATGTTGTGGGTGTTGCACGACACCACCTGGAGGAACCGATCGTGGTCATGGACCAGGGCCTCGTCGTTGATGCCACGGGCGTACATCTTCCCGAACCCGAACTCGGAACCCTGGGCGAGGAAACCGCGCGGGCCGCGCGCCTTGTCGTAGTACTCGAGTTTGTTGGCGTTGCCCGCGGGAGTGCAGTCGATGACGACGGTCGCCCGCTCGATCGCCTCGATCGTGTCCAGCTTGGGCTGGTGGCCGATCTCCTCGAATGAGGAGCGGCGGTCCTCGTCGACGGCCAGCACCGCGCCCCGCCGCACCAGATCCCTGACCTTGGCGCGCTCCTCGATCATCGGGGTGCGCTTGTGGAACGAGACCTCGTCGAGGCCGAAGTCCTGGGCATAGTCGGCCAGCAGGCCGATGAGAGGCTCTCCGATCGTGCCGGTGCCGACGACGTGGACGATGTTGGGCATGCCCTCTCCTCCCTGAGACCGGGCATGGTATCCGTCCCGGGCCGTCCTTCGCCCTCCCGCGGTTTCTGGGAGACTCGATCCATGCGAGCGCTGCGTTTCCACGGCCCCCGCCGGCTCGATCTGGAGGACGTGCCGGAGCCCACGCCCGGCGACGGCGATGCGATCGTCGCCCTGTCGGCTTGCGGGGTGTGCGGCTCGGATCTCCACTTCCTCGACGGGACGGCTCGCACCCGCTATGTGCCCATCACCCTGGGACACGAGATCGCCGGAGTCGTCCGCCACCCCGGAGTCTCCGGGCTCGCCGCCGGAACGGCAGTCGTCGTGATGGCGGGTACCCATTGCGGGTCGTGCCGCCGGTGCGGGGAAGGCCGCTTCAATCTCTGCGAGCTCATGGAGGTGATCGGCATCCACCGCGACGGGGGGTTGGCGGACCTGGTCGCCGTCCCGGGCTCGGCGCTGGTGCCCATCCCGGCGGGTCTGACCCCGCTCGATGCCGCCACCGCGGTCGATGCCGGGGCCACGGCATATCACGCGGTGATCCGCAGCGCCGCACTGGCTGCGGGTGAGACGGTGGTCGTGATCGGAGTCGGTGGCCTGGGCGGATATGCCGTTCAGATGGCGCGCAACCAGGGCGCCGCCGTGGTGGTCGCCGCCGATGTCGATGCGGCGGCGCTGGCTCGGGCCACCGCCCTGGGCGCCGACGAGACGGTGCTGATCGAACCGGACACTTCGGTGGGACGTCGGGTGAAGATGCTGACCGACGGCGGAGTCGACGTCGCCCTGGAGTTCGTCGGCAGAGCCGCCAGCGTCGATGCCGCCATCAAGTCGCTCCGCCCCGGGGGGAGGGCGATCGCGGTGGGAGTGGGCGTCGAGCCGCTGGTGACCCTGCCACCGGTGCTTTGGTCCAACAACGAGTACCAGCTGCGTGGCTCCTACGGCAGCCTGCCCGGAGACACCGAGGCAGTCCTTGCCGGGCTTGCCGCCGGGTCGCTGATCGCACCGCCGACGCGGGTGGTGGCGCTTCAGGATGCGGCTCCGGCGATACTCGACCTGAGCACCGGCGTCCCCGCCTCCGGCGGGGGCCGCCTCGTGGTGACCCCGTGACCATCGGCATTCGCCACGGCGAATACCTGATCTCCGACGATCCGGCGCGAGTCGACATCGCCGCGGTCCACACCTGGCTCTCCGAGTCCTCGTACTGGGCCAAGGGGCGCTCCCGCCAGACCGTGGCGCGATCGATCGCCAACAGCATCCCGCTCGGCGTGTATCACGACGAGGCTTGCGTCGGCTTCGCCCGGGTCGTCACCGACCGCGCCACCTTCGCCTGGCTGTGCGACGTGTTCGTGATGGAGGAGCACCGGGGCCGGGGCCTGGGACGGGCCCTGGTCGAGGCTGCGGTGACCCATCCCGAACTGCTCGGAATCCAGAGGTTCGTGCTCGCCACCGCCGACGCCCAGGATCTCTATCGCCAGTCCGGGTTCGAGGTCCTGGCCCATCCGGATCGCTGGATGCTGCGCCGCGGTCCGATCACCTGACGGCGCCCTCTCCGGGCACCGCGTCGTCCCCCGCCAGAGCCGCGGCCGCCAGGATCGCCCACGCCCCCAGGTACAACCACGTGAGTGCCGCCGCCACGGCGCCAAGGGTCCCGAAGACTGCGCCGAGACGGGGAGCCCAGCCGAGGTAGAGGCCGAACCCGATGCTCCCCACCACCACCCCGGCCGTCGCCAGCGCCGCGGCGCGCCCGGCGCGCCGCACCGGCTGCGGCGGGGCGTAGCGATAGCACAGGAGGAGGAACCCGAACAGGGCCGTGATGGCAATGGGGAGCCGCAGCCAGGTCCACAGGACAGGCAGTCCGGGCCGGCCCGTCCAATGGGCGAGGAACACGAAGAGCGATCTTCCCGCCACGAGCAGCGTGCCGCACAGCAACACTGCAAGGCCGCCGGTGGCGGTGAGGGCCACCGCCACCAATCGCCGCGACCGTCCCCTCCGCACCGCCACCTCGGGAATCCCGGCCCCCAGGGCGCGCTGCAGGGCGACGATCGTCCGCGACCCCAGGAACACCGCCACCCCGACCGAGATGGCTATCACCCACCACTCGCTGTGGATGCGCCGGTCGGCATCGATCAGCAGGTCGGTGAGGAACTCCCCGACCGCCTGCGGCGCCACCGGATCCAGGGCGCGGGTGATGCGGGCCACGGCGAGGCGGTCGCCACCGATCAGGGCAGCCCCGCCGAGGAGGGCCAGGCCCAGCGGCATCAGGGCCAGGAACGAGTGGAAGGCGATCGCCGCAGCACCCAGGGACATTTCATCCGATGTGATCCGGTGCCAGCGCCGGCGCCATGACGAATCCATGGGTCCAACCTAGACCCGAGCGTGGCTCCACTCGGTTGTCCCATACCCCCCATAGACTCCGGTACTCGATGTCATCCCGGCACCCCTATCAGATCGGCGCTCTCCTCGCCGCGCTCCTCGCCGGGTCGAGCATCCTGCTGTTCTGGATGTTCGCCGGTGATGGCGGGGCCGCCTCTGCCGGAACCACCGGCGCCGGGGCCGAGACGACGACCCTCCCCGGAACCACGGTCTCGACCGACGCCGCAACGACGAGCACGTCGACCTCGACCAGCACTACGACCACGCTCGCCCCCAATCCCCTCAGCGTGTGGAGCGACAAGTCCCTGGTCGGACAGCCCTACGGCACCACCGTCGAGGGGCTCCTCACCTTCCGCGGCAACCCGACTCGCACCTACTACGGCGAAGGACCGGTGCCGGATACACCGGAGGTGAAGTGGCGGTTCCCCGACGCGGCGATGTGCTCGCAGTCGACCGACCTGGGCACCACCTCCACGTGGTGCGGCAACGGCTGGACCGGGCAGCCGGTCATCTGGGAGCGTCCCGATGGCGTCACCGAGATGATCTTTGGCGCCTACGACCGCAAGCTCCACTTCGTCGATGCCGAGAGCGGAACGGCCACTCGCTCGCCGATCCTGACGGGCGACATCATCAAGGGCACCCCCACCATCGACCCGGACGGCTACCCGATCGTGTACTTCGGGAGCCGCGACAACAAGATCAGAGCGGTGGCCCTCGACCGTGAAGAACCTGTCGTCATCTGGGAGTTCGACATATCCGGCACCGGGCGCTGGAACGACGACTTCGACGCCAGTCCGCTGATCATGAACGACTACATGTTCGAGGGCGGCGAGAACTCGATCTACTACATCTTCAAGCTCAATCGCAGCTACGACAGCGTCGGCCTGGTGACGCTCGAGCCCGCAGTGGTCTATGAGATGGAGACCTGGACCGACGAGTTGCTGTCCGCCATCGGCTCCACCTACCCGGCGGTGAGCGTCGAGAACTCGACAGCGATGTACGAGGGCCGGATCTACTTCGCCAACTCCGGTGGCCGCGTCCTCGGGCTCGACATCACCGGGATCGAGTCGGGCGAGGTGGAGGTGGTCTTCGACTACTGGGTGGGAGACGACGTCGACGCCACGATATTCGTCGACGAGGAGGGCTTCATCTACGTGTCTGCGGAGTACGAGCGCTACCTGCCCCGAGCCCGCGAGCTCGGTCAGTTGATCAAGCTCGATCCCTACAAGCCGGACGACCCCTGGGTATGGGGCATGTTCTCGCTCACGCAGTCTCCTGCCAAGGGCGGGTTGTGGTCCACCCCGGCACTCGGTGATGGGGTGATCTACGCGGTGACCCACAAGGGGAACCTGATCGCCGTGGACCAGGAGACCGGAGTCGAACTGTGGGTATACACGCTGAGTTACGGCTCATGGTCGTCGCCCGTGATCGTCGACAACCAATTGATCGTCGCCTCGAACGACGGGCTGCTGCGTCGCTTCGACCTCGCCGATCCCCGCGCCCCCAGGCTGGTCTGGACGTTCAAGGTCGGCACCGCCAACCTCGAGGCCACCCCAGCGGTGTGGAAGGGCATGATCTATATCGGCAACCGCGACGGCTTCATGTACGCGATCGGGGAACTCGACGGCTGACCGGCCGCGCAAAGGCCTCCTTCACCGCAGGTAACCTGCCCGGCGTGCTGCACGACTACACCACCACCACACCCGAGTCCGTGTCCGCCGTCGTCGCCGGTGCCATCGCCACTGGCGACGCCCTCATCGCCACCGTGGGCGGTCCCGCCCCGACCCGCACCTGGGACAACACCCTGGCGCCGCTCGATCGCCTCGGTGCGGTCATGGTCCGCGCCTACGGCGAGGGTCCCTTCATGGGACGCGCCCACCCCGACCGCGCCGTGCGTGCGTCGGCCCAGGCCGGGGAGGAGACCCTGTCGAAGTGGCAGTCCGACCTCGTCTTCCGCCGCGACCTGTACGAGGCGATCGAGGCCTACGCCGCCACCGCCGAGGCGGCCGGGCTCACCGGCGAGCGCAGCCGCCTCCTCGAGTTCGTGCGCCGCGACTTCCGCCGCGCCGGACACGGGCTCTCCGAGGCCGACCGGGACGAGGTGCAGCGTCTCCGCACCCGCCTCGTGGAGCTCGAGGTGGCGTTCGCCAAGAACATCGACGAGTTCCAGGACGGGCTCGACCTCACTCGCGAGCAACTCGCCGGGCTTCCCGACGACACCATCGCCCGCCTCGGCCCCGGTGAGGTGTCCGGCACCTTCCGGGTGAGCCTGGACTACCCCGACTACTACCCGTTCATGGACTACGCCCACGATCGGGAGTTGCGGCGCGCCCTGCAGTTCAAGTTCTTCAACAAGGCGGTCGTCGAGAACCGCCCGCTGCTCGAGGAGGCCCTGCAACTGCGCCACCGCATCGCCGGGCTCTTCGGTGAGCCGTCCTGGGCCAACTACGCCATGGAGCTCAAGATGGCGAAGGTGCCCGCGGCGGTGGAGAAGCTGTATGCCGGGATCGTCCCCGGGCTCACCGCCAAGGCCCATGAGGAGCTTGTGGACATGGCGGCGGCACTCGGCGACGGTTCGCTGCAACCCTGGGACCACCGCTACCTGCACACCAAGATCCGCAAGGAACGCTTCGGGGTGGATCCCGCCGCGGTGGCGGTGTACTTCCCCTTGGACCGCGTCCTCGAGGGCATGTTCGCCATCACCGGCGAGGTGTTCGGACTCGAGTACCGCCGGCTCGACCACATCCAGGCCTGGCATCCCGATGTCGTCGCCTACGACATCCTCGAGGCCGGCTCGGAAAGGCAACTGGCCACCTTCTACATGGACCTGTTCCCGCGGGAGGGCAAGTTCGGCCACGCCGCCGCCTTCGATCTCCAGTCGGCCCACGCCGCCCCGGAGGGTTACGTCCTCCCCATCACCGCCATCCTGGCCAACTTCACCAAGCCGACCGAGACCGCACCTTCCCTGCTGCGTCACGACGAGGTCACGACGCTCTTCCACGAGTTCGGGCACGTCCTCCACAACAGCCTCGGCCACACCGAGCTGACTCGCTTCAGCGGATACAACACCGAGTGGGACTTCGTGGAGGCCCCCTCGCAGATCATGGAGCACTGGTGCTGGAACGCCGACGTGCTGCGCCGCTTTGCCCGCCATCACGAGACGAGGGACCCGATCCCCGATGCGCTGGTCGAGCAGCTGGTTGCGGCCCGTGATCTGCACATCGCACTGGCGATGCTGCGTCAGGTCTCCTTCGGCAAGCTCGACATGGCCTTCCACGGACCTGGCGCCACGAAGGACCTCGACGCCATCACCCGGGAGACCAGCGAGATCACCGGCTTCCCCCTCCACGAGGGCACCTTCTACCCGGCCTCGTTCGGGCACCTGTTCGGATACGACGCCGGGTACTACGGCTATCTATGGGCCAAGGTGTTCGGCGACGACATGTTCAGCCGGTTCGAGGCGGAAGGGGTGCTCAGCCCCAAGGTGGGCGCCGACTATCTCGCCAAGGTGCTCCGCCCCGGCGGCTCCCGCGACCCCATGGACATGCTGCGCGACTTCCTCGGCCGCGAACCGAACCAGCAAGCATTCCTGAGGCTGTTGGGGATAACGGCGAGCTGACGGGTTACCCGTTACCGGTTCCCGGTTACCCGATGGTGTGCGGCCCGGTAACTCGTAACTGGTAACCGGTAACGACGCCCCGAGCACCGGCGCTCACGCCAGTACTGCTCTCTCCTTCAGCTCTATCGGCGCTCGGTCGATCGAGAAGAACTCCATCGGGGCTTCGGTGTCCCACTCGTCGGCTGGCGCCCCGGTGAGATGGCGCGCCAGCATCGAGCCGACCGCGGGTGACTCCTTGAACCCGTGGCCACTGAAGCCGTTCACCACGATGAAACCCTCGAGCGGCGTCGGCCCGATGACGGGGTGCACGTCCTCGACGTTCATGTCGTACATCCCGGCCACGCCGGTGATCTGGCCGCGATAGGGCAGCGACGGGATCCGGTGGTGCAGCGCATGGATCTTGACGTCGCGGAAGGCGGCGTCGATGTTCCCGTTGAACACGTCGGGATCCGCCACCACCTCGCGCTCGTCCTCCTCGCGGATCGATCCCACCAGGATCTGCTGGCCGCCGGCTTCGGGGCGGAAGTAGATCCCACCCGACGAGTCGGCGACGACGGGGATCGGACCGGGAACCACCTCTCGCGGCCACTCCCGGTAGATCACCTGGGCGCGGATCGGGTGAATGGTCCAACCGTGGGTCTTGTAGTCGAAGCCGGCGAGACGAGCCACCCGCGGCGCCCACGGTCCGGTCGAGTTGACCACCACGGGTGCATCGATCCCGGTTCCGTCGGCGAGTTCGACCCCGGTGACCCTCCCCCCGGCGGTGCCGATGCCGGTCACCTTGGTGCGGAGGCGAACGTCGACGCCTTCGCGCCGTACCGCTTCGAGGAGATCCTGGGTCGCCGAGACCGGGTCGAAGAAGCCGCTGTCGGTCTCGAACAGGAAGGCCGGGTGATCGGCGCACTCGTGCTCGGTGGCGCCCGTCAGATCGAACGGTCGATTGCAGGTGTTCAGTGCGGGGAAGCGATCCCGCACCTCGGCGGCGGACAGCACCTCGACCGCGATCCCGAGGTCCGCCATGGTCCGCCGGCCGTTCTCGATCGCGGCCGGGGTCTCCCCCATCATCCACAGCACCCCGGTGTGGTGGAAACGCGCCCGGGGCTCGGCCAGCCCGGTGTAGGCCGACCAGTTGCGATGGGCCCGCAGCCCATCACGGGCGACGGTCATCGCCTCGCGATGGGTGTAGCGCTGGCGGAGGATGGCGCACGACGCCCCGGTACTGCCCTCGCCCACGTTGAACGCCTTCTCCAGGATCACGATGCGGCGCGAGTCCCGCCGGGCGATCTGGTGGGCGATGGACAGGCCCATGATCCCCGCCCCGACGATGACCACGTCCGCCTTGTCGTGGCTCACGCTGCCTCCTGACCGTCGGCGGATGCTACGGGATCTGGGGCGGGCGGTGGCTCACGGGTATCGGCAGGGCACACCAGGATCGGGGAAGTTGCCGATCACCGCCGTGTCGTCGGGACCCGAGCCCCGGATCGAGCAGCCTTCTCCGGCAAGGACGCCAGCCACCGCGCCCGGGCCGGTCCCGTCTCCCACCACCACCCACAGGGTCCCGGCGACGGGAGCGAGATCACGGATGAAGTAGATGCGCAGGGTGCTGCCATCGAGCCCCCACGACATCCAGTCGCCGACGCTCGGCCCCGATCCCCCGGCGACGACCTCCCCATCGGAACCGACCACGATCAGGCCGGCGAGCTCCACCCATCCTTCGAGTTCGGGACCTGGGTCGCCACTCCCGGCGTAGGAGTCGTCGGCGTCGATGCCCACCACGATGCGCGTGTCGATCGGAGCCCGGTCGAAGTAGACCGTCACCTCGAAGGTGCCGTCGTCGCCGCGCCCGCTGAGGATGGCGAGCACGGCCGGAGGCGGAAGCGGTGCGGTGGCGGCATCGGGGGTGGTGGTCGTCGACGACGGCACCGGGGTCGTGGCGACCGACGTCGCGGCCGAGGAGTCCGCCGGCGCGGACCCGCCACAGGCCGCCAGAGCCAGAAGCGCCCCGAGTCCCAGGCCCGTCATCACCCGCACCGCGCCAAACTAGTCCGGCGCCGGGCGCCCCAGCGGATGAGCCGGCCCGAGACCTTCACTAGGTTGCGGACATGCACGCAGATCTCGCCGCAGCAGTCGAGGCCTTGTTCCCCTCCATCCAGGCCGAACTCGAGGCCCTGGTCCGGATCCCCTCGGTCAGCGCCGCGGGCTACGACGCCGCCCAAGTGCGCCGCTCCGCCGAGGCGTCGGCCGACCTGCTGCGCCGCCACGGGTTCGAGGGGGTACGGATGCTGGAGCTGCCGGGGGCGCATCCGGCGGTCTACGGCGAGATCGCCGGGCCACCCGGAGCACCCACCGTGCTGCTCTACGCCCACCACGACGTGCAACCCCCCGGTCCCGACTCCGAATGGGATCACGCCCCGTTCGAACCCATCGTGCGCCACGGCCGGCTCCTCGGCCGGGGCTCATCCGATGACAAGTGCGGGGTCGTCACCCATGCCGCGGTGGCCAGGCTCCTCGGTCCCAAGCCCCCGGTGAACCTCAAGGTGTTCGTCGAGGGCGAGGAGGAGGTGGGCTCCACCCACCTCGCCCAGCTCATCGCCACCCACGGCGCCCTGCTGGCCGCCGACGTCATCGTGATCGCCGACTCCGGCAACTGGCGCGTCGGAGTCCCCGCCCTGACCACTTCGCTGCGGGGAATCATCTCGGCATTCGTGGAGGTTCGGGTGCTCGAGTCGGGGGTGCATTCGGGGCAGTTCGGCGGCGCCATCCCCGACGCCCTCACCATCCTCACCCGGGTGCTGGCGGCGTTGCACGACGCCGACGGCAACGTCGCCATTCCGGGGCTGGTCTCCGGTGAGACCGATCCCCTCGATCTGACCGAGGAGGAGTTGCGCTCCCAGGCCGGCGTGCTCCCCGGGGTGGACCTGATCGGCACCGGGTCACTCACCTCGCGCCTCTGGACCCGCCCGGCGGCGGCGGTGCTCGCCATCGACGCTCCCCCGGTCGCCGAGGCGATCAACCAGTTGATCCCGCGGGCCCGGGCCAAGGTGAGCGTCCGTCTCGCCCCCGGCGATTCGCCGCAGCGGGCGATGCAGTCGCTGGTGTCCTATCTCGAATCCCGGCCGGCCTGGGGGGCCCAGGTCACCGTGACCCCCTACGAGTCCGGAGAGCCGTTCCGGCTCGGCGGCGGCGATCCCCGCCATGAGGCCTTCCGCACCGGATTCGCCGAAGCCTGGGGACGGCCCGCGGTCGACATCGGCGTGGGAGGATCGATCCCGTTCGTAGCGGCGTTCTCGGCCGCCTACCCCGACGCCGCCATCGTGCTCACCGGCGCCGCCGACCCGGAGTGCAAGGCTCACGGGCCCAACGAGAGCATCGACCTCGACGAGCTGCGCCGCTTCATCCTGGCGGAGGCCATCGCCCTCCGCGAACTGGCCAAGTGATGCGACTCGACGCCCCCCTTCCCGATCTGGGCCGCGTCGGGGTCTGGTCGTGGTCGCTGGTCGATCAGCCTGCCGCGCAGGTGCGCCGCGCCGTCGCCGCCTTCGAGGAGATGGGCTACCGCGCCGCCTGGTTCCCGGAGAGCCGCGGGCGCGAGGCGTTTACGACGTCGGCGCTGATCCTCTCGGCAAGCGAGCACCTCGCCGCAGTCACCGGCATCGCCAGCATCTGGGCGCGCGATCCCGATGCCGCCGCCTCGGGAGCCAACGCGCTCGGAGAGGCCTGGCCGGGTCGCTTCGTGCTCGGCCTGGGCGTGAGCCATGCCCCCTCCGTGGCGCGGCGCGGCTCCGACTACGCCCATCCGATGGCCAAGATGCGCGACTACCTCGATCGGATCGAAGGCGCCACCTTCATGGGCCCGGCTGCGGATCCCCCGGTTCCCGTGATCCTGGCGGCGCTGGGGCCGCAGATGCTGCGCCTCGCCGCCAGCCGCACCAGCGGAGCCCACCCCTACTTCGTCCCCGTCGAGCACACCCGCATCGCCCGGGAGGCCCTGGGATCGGGGCCGTGGCTCGCTCCGGAGCAGGCGGTGGTCGTCGCCACCGATCCCGAGCGCGCCCGGGAGCTGGCTCGCAAGCACATGGCCGGATACCTGCGCCTCGACAACTACCGGCGCAATCTCCTCCGCCTCGGCTGGAGTGAGGCCGAGCTGGACGACGG
>DNGH01000211.1:663-3107 GCA_003486285.1 Actinomycetota bacterium | reverse complement strand
CCGAGAAAGATCGTCGCAGGGATGGCCACGGCCCGGATGAAGATCAGAGTGAGCACCTGATGGCGAGGGAACAGGACCAGGTAGGACCCCATCACCCCGGCGATCGCCCCCGAGGCCCCGATCAGGGGAACCGTGGTGCTGGGCTCGGCGAGGACGAAGCCGGCGGTGGCCGCCGCCCCGGCCACGAGATAGAAGAGCAGGTAGAGGCGATGCCCAAACGCCTCTTCGACATTGTTGCCGAAGATCCAAAGGCTCCACATGTTGAACACGATGTGGGCCCAGCCGCCGTGCAGGAACATGGACGCCACCACCGAGAACCACAGGTTCTTGTCGGGGAAGATCTCCTCGTCCTGGTGCCGCTCCACGCACACCCCGGTGTCGGCCTCGAAGTACTCGAGGGGGTCCCCGGTGGTCAGCTCGCAGGCGATGGCCGCATGGCGATAGGCAAACTCCTCGGCATCCGGTGACTCCTGGGGCTGGAGCGCCATGAACACAAAGATGTTGACCGCAATGATCGCCCAGGTGACCAGGGGCCGGATGAAGGTCGGGTTGACGTCACGGATCGGGAGCAATGGCGCATCCTGTCGGCGGGGACGGTGATAATGGCCCTCATGGATCATACGCCGACCGACCAACTTCTCTCAGAACTCGAAACCGCCGACCCTTCCGATGCCGTGGCGATCGCCGACGCCCTGGTCGGCAGACTCGGGGCAGCCCTGGCGGAGGAAGGCGACGATGAAGACGCGCCGCCGGCTTGACGCCGAATTGGTGCGACGCGGCCTGGTCACCAGCCGTACCGAGGCGCAGCGTCTGATCACGGTGGGCGGGGTGACCGTGGCCGGACGCCCGTCGGCTCGTGCCGCCACCCTGGTCGCCCCCGACGATCCGATCGTGCTGGCGACCGAGACCCAGTGGGCCAGCCGGGCCGGGGAGAAGCTCGCCGCCGGATTGGCGGCGTTCGGCATCGTGGTGCCGGGCTGTCGCGCCCTCGACGTCGGAGCCTCCACCGGAGGTTTCACCGATGTCCTGCTCACCTCCGGCGCCGCCCAGGTCACCGCGGTCGACGTCGGCTACGGACAGATGGTGTCACGCCTCCGCACCGATCCCCGAGTGCTGGTGCACGACCGGACCAACTTTCGCACGGTCGACGTGGCCGACCTCGGTGCCCCGTTCGACCTCGTGGTCATGGACGTCTCCTTCATCTCGGTGACCCTTCTCGCCGCCAATCTGGCCCGAGCCGGTCGCGCCGGCACCGAATATGTCGTCCTGGTCAAGCCCCAGTTCGAGGTGGGGCGCGCCGCCGTCGGCTCGGGCGGCATCGTGCGTGACGACGTCGCCCGTGAGGGTGCCGTGGCGGCCGTCGCCGCGGCCCTGCGATCTGCCGGCATCGCCCCCCGTGGGCTGATCCGATCGCCGATCCGGGGGACCAAGGGGAACCTCGAGTTCCTGCTCCACGCCATCCACGGTGGTGATCCAGTGGATTCCGGAACGCTTCTTGCCGGGTTGGCGCCATGAGGCTGGTTCTGGTTCTGCATCCGAGCCGGGAGTCGTCGGCCGAGATCGGACGCCAGATCGCCGCGCTCGGCGCGGAACGCGGGATCGAGATCACCGCCACGCCCGAGGACGCGGCCCGGATGCCCGGGGTCGAGGCGTGGGATGGGGCGACCGCGCCCGGCGACTTCGTCGTCGCGGTGGGAGGCGACGGCACCGTCCTGGCGGCGAGCCACCTCAGCCGGGAGTGGGATGCACCACTACTCGGAGTGAATGCGGGCACCGTCGGCTTCCTCGCCGAGGTGGAACCGGGCCGCGTCGGCGAGGCCCTGGATCGGCTTCAGGCGGGCCGGTATCAGATCTCGACCCGGATGACGATCGCGGCGACGATGCCCGACGGGCGGGTCGTGACCGGGCTCAACGACGTCGTGGTGGAGAAGGCGATCAGCCGTCAGGTGGTGAGCATCGCGGTCAAGGTCGCGGGAGAAGCCCTGGTCGAGTACCGCACCGATGCCGTGATCGTGGCGACCCCGACCGGGTCGACCGCCTACACCTTCTCGGCCGGCGGGCCGCTGATGGACCCCGACCTCGAAGCCCTGGTCATGACGGCCGTGGCCCCGCACAATCTGTTCGGGCGGCCGATCGTGTTCGGGCCGACCGTCGAACTGGAGATCGCGGTCACGTCGGACCGAGCCGCCCGGGTCAACGTCGATGGCCACCACCAGGCCGATCTCGACCCCGGCGACGCCATCACCGTGGTGCGGGGGAAGCGTCCGGTGCGTCTGATCCGGCTCGATCCGGCCAATTTTGCGAGGTCCGTCAAAGAGAAGTTCCACCTCCACGATGCTTGAAGAGCTCTACGTCGAGAATCTCGGGATCATTCGCTCCGCCCGGATCGAGCCCGGACCCGGCCTCGTGGCCGTCACCGGCGAGACGGGCACCGGCAAGGAGCT
>DNGH01000211.1:262-563 GCA_003486285.1 Actinomycetota bacterium | reverse complement strand
CGGCGAGACGGGCACCGGCAAGACTCTGCTGCTCGGAGCGCTGCGCCTGTTGCGCGGCGATTCCGCTCGTGCCGACCGGGTCGGTCCCCATGGCGACGAAGCGCGCGCCGAGGGTCGCTTCACCATCGGGGCGGCCGAGACCGTGGTCGCCCGCCGGGTGACGGAGGGCAAGTCCCGGGCCTACCTCGACGGGGCGATGGTCCCGGCCAAGGCGCTGTCGGAGCGCCTCGACTCCCTGGTCGAGATCGTGGCGCAGCACGAGCATGTCGCCCTCGGCCGCGAGTCGTCGGTGCGCCGCCTC
>DNGH01000211.1:0-138 GCA_003486285.1 Actinomycetota bacterium | reverse complement strand
TCGACGGGCTGCTCGACAGCTCTGGCCGGGAGGCCGTGGAGCACTACCGGGAGGCCTGGGAGCACCTGGTGAGCCTGCGGGCCGACCGTGAGGCCCTCGGCGGGGATCCGCGGGGCCTGGCGAGGGACCTCGACCTCG